>NZ_PNCW01000071.1:0-33911 GCF_005886985.1 Pseudoalteromonas sp. S3178
ACACATTTCAGGACAAGACATAACACTAAACGCAAAAGCCCGAACTCCTGTTCGGGCTTTTTGTTTTTAAAGGCTTTAAGCGTATATATCTACGCCTATTAAGTCTTGCACTTCTGCTCTGCGTTCTAAATTAGCAAACTCTGTATAAGTAGAAATTGCTTTGCTTACTTGTGCAGTTGGTTGGTCGTAAATTGTTTGGCTGAACTGTGTAGTACTCGCGCTGGCTTTAAAAAACTCATTTGCGCGCTCTACACCTTCTTTACTGCTTTTTACATAATCTGTGTTTGTTTTTTGCGTTGTATTTTGATCAACAACACTTTGAGGTTTATTAGTGACAACACTTTTTGAGCTTACTCTACCAGGAATATCTCCAGCAAAAAAACCTGAACCAATGGGCAATGTCATAAACAAGCTCCAAACTTAAACATAGCTAAAATTATGATTTAAAATTAAACAATTTGCAAACTTAAGCCTATTCGCGACCTGGTAGCTTTTTCCATGTAACCGTATCTCGTACATATTTTGGTTGAGCATCGCTTGCTTTAACACCATTACCAGCTATAAATTCTGCATCAACAAGGGCGAGCATAAAGCGTGCATCTGGTAGAGTAATATCACTATTAATAGAAACGCTATCAAAATTATTAAGCGCATCTGGGTAAGTTTTAAAACCAGTGCCTACAGCTACATAGTTTTGCTCGTTATCTGAAATATAATCGGCGTTTAAAAGTGCAGGCTTGATCACACATTCTTGATTAACAAGCTGCATTAAATTGTTGTTTACTTGGTACTGAGCAAAGTAAATTTCACCCATTCGAGCATCAATAGCTGGGTATACATTAGCGCTGCCATTTTGTTCAAAAGCTTGCTGCGCCATAATCGCAAGTGTAGACACCCCAACTAATGGCAAGTTAGTTGAATAAGCTAACCCTTGTGCAATGGCAACACTTATACGCACGCCAGTAAAACTACCAGGCCCTTGGCCAAAACCAATGACATCTAAGTCTTTTAATTTACAGTTAGCTTTACTTAGTAGCTCATCTATAAGCGGAAGAATTTTTTGGCTATGCTGCTGTGGGCATTCTTCAAAATGATGAAATGTTTGTCCCTTTACATGTAAAACAATTGAAAGCGCTTCTGTTGAAGCATCAAGGGCAAGAATATTACTTTTGATCATTTTAGTACTCTAATTAATTTGTTTTAAAAATGTATTGGCGTCTTCTAAGCTTCGCGTGCGGCGCATAGGCGGTAAGCTTTTTAAAAATACTTGGCCATATTGGCGTGTTACTAATCGATTATCGCATATTACTAATACGCCTTTGTCTTTATTATCGCGTATTAAACGCCCTACACCTTGCTTGAGTGCAATAACTGCTTGTGGAAGCTGAATATGTGCAAATGGGTCTTTACCTTGCATTTGGCAATCTTGCATTTTAGCTTGCAATAAAGGGTCATCTGGTGCGGCAAACGGTAACTTATCAATAATAACACAGCTTAAAGTGCTACCACGTACATCCACGCCTTCCCAAAAAGAAGCGGTGCCAAGCAATACGGCATTGCCGTGTCGGGTAAACTTTTCAAGTATAATACGTTTAGACATTTGCCCTTGCATATACACTGGGTAATCGATTTGCGTGGTTAAGCCCTCGGCAACCAAGTGCATCATTCTATAACTTGTAAAGAGCACAAAGCAGCGACCTTTAGCCGACTTGATAAGCTCAAGTGTTAGCCTCACAATCGCATGAGGCATATTGTCTGCATGTGACTCAGGTAAATACCGTGGTAAACATAATAGCGCTTGGTTTGGATAGTCAAATGGGCTATCTACCATCATACTTTGCTTGGGCTTTAGCCCTAAACTTGCATTAAAATGCTCAAGCTTATTATCTACAGATAGCGTAGCTGAGGTAAACACAAAGCCCGCACCAGTATCTTCCATCATTTTAGCAAATTTAGCTGATACATTTAACGGTGTAATATTAACGGTTAAATAGCGCCTTGTGGTTTCGTACCAGTAACTAAACCCTGTTTGAGCTGTATCAAAAACACGCTCTAACTGACCTTTAAAGGCAAGTGCTCGCTCAAACGGGTGTTCTATTTTATCACTGCGCTCTAAGCATAATTTTAATACTTGGTACACAAAGTCTAAATCACTTATTACTCTGTGCAGTGCTGCACATATTAATTTATCACTAAGCTTTTCGCGCCAGTCACCACGGCTGCCATCAACACCAAACTGTAAACGTAAATCAGCTACACTCGTTTCAAGTTTATTTAAGCTTTTACCCAATTGCAGCATATCAGGGATTTCAGCTCGGTAAATTGCACGTAAATCGTTAATTAAATCAACCAGCTTTTTAGTACTTATACTTTCGCCAAAGTAATCACTCGCAATTTCACTTAACTGATGGGCTTCGTCAAATATGTAAGCATCCGCAGTGGGCATAAGCTCAGCAAAACCAGAGTCTTTTACTGCCATGTCTGCAAAAAATAAATGATGGTTTATAACGACTACATCTGCTTCGGCTGCATTTAAACGCGCTTTACGTATATAACAACTTTGAAAGTCGGGACATTCTTTACCTAAACAGTTATCGGCGGTTGAGTTTACATAAGGCAACACTTTGGCGTCTTCTTCAATACCAATACAATCGGCTAAATCACCCGACTGAGTTTCGCTTGCAAACTTTGCAACCATGGCCAGTTGATGCATTACATCAGAGTCATCTGTGGGTACGTGTGCAACATGCTGATTTAATCGATAGGTACATAAGTAATTGGCACGCCCTTTTAGTAAAGCCGTTTTTTTAGAGGCGCTTAACGCTTTAACAAGTTGAGGTAAATCACGGTGGTAAAGCTGTTCTTGCAGGGCTTTTGACCCCGTTGAAATAATGGTTTTACCTTTTGATTTTAGTGCGGGTGCTAAATATGCAAATGTTTTACCCGTACCAGTACCGGCTTCTACCACTAGTTGGGTGCTATTTTTTAATGCATCTGCAACAGCTACGGCCATATCAATTTGAGGCTGGCGAGGTGTATAACCCTCAAGCGATAACGCCAATGGTCCGGTTTCACTAAACAGCTGTTTGATAATACCAATCACTTTAAAATAAATAATAGCGGGATTTTACGTAAGCTATACATCAAGGGCAAGTATTTAAGTAAGCAGCGCAAGTACAAAATAAGGGAGCATAGCTCCCATTAATTAAATCCACCTCTATTTAGCAATCTAATATTTATATTGGTAAGCTATTTGAGGGGGCATTTCATTGCGCAGTAATATTTAATGTAATATTACTTGCAGCACTGTACCCTTTTAAATCTATATGCCACTTACCACCTTGAGGATTAGAAATACTGCATTTTTCACTATTGCCATTTTTGTAAGGCCTACACATATAAACTTGCTCGGATGATTGACTATTAAAATTTACATACAAATCAGCATCACCTGAGCCACCGGCTATGCTTATATCTAAAGAAGAATGCCCAGCTTTTAATTCTTGTGTAAACCTAACCCACTGGCCTGAAGCAACACTAATATTTTCTTCAATGCGGTTAACTGGCTCAAAGTTATCTTCTTCAGTATAACTTGCTATGAGCGATACATTAGCTATGTCACTCCAAGCCTCCACCATCACGTAATAAACTCCCGCTTGAGTGTTCAAAATATCACAGCTTTCATTGCTAGATGAGGTTGCACTTTTACAATCGTAACTATCAAGTGTTGGCGAAGAGTTATATTTCACATATAAATCAGCATCGCCACTGCCACCAGCGGTGGAAAAGTTTAAATTACTAATATTATTTGCTACTTGTAGCGTGTAAAAAAGTTGCTCTTTTGCATTAGCGGCTATACCTGTTACTGCTACCCCGTTTTGTAACTCATTATTATTTACTGGAGGTGTTTCACCAGCATTTTTAGCCATTTCAGCTAAATAACTAACGGCTAACTTTGCAAATTTACTTGCGTGTTCAGCATCAAAAGCTGCATCATTTTCGCTATGTATTAACGGGTTTATATCAGCCATTTTTGACTCAAACGGTATCGATGCTGAAAAGCCTTGTTGATACCACGAGGCATGATCAGAACAACCATAACCACATTGATCAAATCCATAAGTAACCGCAGGTAAGTATGTATCAATTAACTGGCCTAAATACTGATTTTGTGAATTAGTAGTGTAATCTGTCATCATAACAATATCTCCACTGCTACCATTGTTACCGGTCATATCAAATTGCACCATACCAATCACATTTTTACCTTGTGATTTATACGCTGTAGCAATCTCCTTTGAACCTCTAAGACCCACTTCCTCAGCAGCAAAAGCCATAATTTTAATCGTTCTTTGCGGTTTATAATTCTGCTCTACCACAGCACGAAGTGCCTCAGTTAAAACCGCAATGCCTGATGCATTATCATCAGCACCGGGTGAACGCCCATTGCTTGGGTTTGACTGATTAATAGAATCTAGATGACCACCAATAATTACAATTTCGTCTGCTTTTTCATTGCCGTTAATAGTTACAATAACCGATGACTGAGACCAACTATGTGTAAAATAATCAACTGAAATATCATTTCTAGCACTTGCAAGTTGCTGCCAATAACCTTTTAACCATTGGGCTGCATCTACACCAGTTTGAGATGAATAGTAACGGTTATAAAAATTACTTAATGTATTAACCGTATTTGTTAGATTAATCTCGCTTACACGATTTATTAGCGCTTGGACTGTTTGTGAATTATCTATGGTGTAGCTAGTTGAAATATTGGCAAGTTGATTTTGAACAGAAGCTAATTGCTGCGTATATTGCTGTGCTTCACTTAGTGAGCTATGCGCAACAAATCCACCACAACGGTTGTAATTGTGATGCATAAACTCACTCAATTGAGTGACGTTTTTCTGATCAATTTTCATTAAGTTTACCGAATCCATATTTGTATTCTGTACGCTTAATAATTGTTCCTTTTGTATAAATGTTTTTTGGGCTTGTTGATAATGTTTTGCAGCAACCGGGTCAATACTAACCCAAATGCTTTCATTATTTTGAGCATATAATGTCGACGATGTTAAGAGAGTAGATGCGCATAATAGGGAAGTATAAATAGAACCTTTCATAAGTATTCCTTGTTATTAAATACAACTTTGAAAGAAAGGGAGCGAGAGCTCCCTTAAAGTAGGTTTAATTTGCTGAAATACTAAGCGTTACACCACTTGCAGAACTGTAACCGCGTAAGTCTATATACCAAGTGCCCGCTTGTGGAGCATCAAAGGTACAACTTTCACTATTACCATTTTTATATGGGCGACAAAGATATGTACCCGTACTTGATGCTGTTCCATAATTTACATACAAATCAGCATCACCACTTCCACCAGATATAGAAACATCAAGTGACGAATAACCTTCATTTAATGTTTGTGTAAACCGCGTCCACGCTCCCGTAGCAACACTCACATTAGTTTCTGTTACATTGATAGGAGTAACATCCCCCCCATTACTGCCATCAAAGCTACCTGTTAAAGAAACACCAGAAATTGCATTCCATGCCTCTACCATTACATAGTAAGTTCCGCTTTGAACATTACTAATTGAACAGCTCTCAGTACTTGATGAAGTGGTACTTTTACAATCAAAGTTATTTAACGTTGGTTTTGATCCAAATTGTACATAAAGATCAGCATCGCCTGATCCACCATTGGTATTAAACACTAAATTACTTGCTCCAGCAGGAACCTCTAACGTAAAAAACAGTTGCTCTTTAGAAGAACCACTTATGCCAGTACGAGTTACGCCATTAGTTAAAGCTTCATCATTAGTTGGAGGAGGTGTTGAACTACACGTGCTACCTGAACTTAAATTAGAGCTTACCCCCACAGCACTTAGCGCTGCTTGTACATCACTTGGGTCATAGTTTAAATCACAAGCAGCATCCATAACGCCATTACCTGCTAAATCCCAATCTGTACTTGCGCTCCAATAAAGCTGATTAGCTCTAGTCATTACAATAAATGCTTTTTTTGTATCCCAACCGGGTGTTGTAGCTAAATTATAAAAAGCTTTATTAAATACACCAGAGCTATGATGTACGTCCATCCCAGAATAATAACTTGATTGATTATCTATCGAATTACCATCTTGCGTTGGATTATTCATGTAGCGAAGCGCACCATTGCCTTTAAATATGTCTTGGCCGACTAGCCAATCATTAGTGCCTTTCATATAAAATTCGGCAGCTTCACCCGCCATATCAGAAAAGGCTTCATTTAAACCGCCCGATTTTCCACTGTAAACTAAGCCAGAGTTTTGTTCAGTAAATCCATGGCTTACCTCATGAGCAGACACGTCTAAACTAACAAGTGGATAAAACGTATTTTGGCCATCGCCAAATGTCATTGCACTTCCATCCCAAAATGCATTTTCATAATTGCTAGAATAATGAACGCGCATCTTTAACTGAAAACTTAACGGGGGCGAACCAATCCAATCGTTATACATATTAAAAATTACATTACCAAAATAATGCGCATCATTGAGTGGAGAATAAGCACCATTTATTTCTTTAAATGTATTTTCAGGACAAGTAAAAGAATATGCAGACGTACCACTTGTACCACCGTTGAGGTTTATGGTGCGCACATTAGTGTTGTTCATTGTACAGTTATTGCCTGACTGAGTAACATCTAAACTATCAAAGTCAGTACCATATATGTATTTCCCTGTTTTTAAATTTCCGCCAGGACCTGTAGCCTCTGCATGTTGAAGATTGTCAAAGCTAAGCAGTACTTCGCCAGAGTTAGCATCAATAATTTGATAGGGTCTAGAAGGCGATTTACCATAGGTGACATACGACACCTCATAAACCAAGTGCGCTTTACTTTGCTGATCTACCCAAATAGCTAATCTAGATTTTTCATTATGTTTTTTTAAGCCCATTGTTTTTGCTGCAATACCCACATTTTGGCTTTGGAGCATGGCCTGTTTAGCTGATAATTTAGCACTAACATCGCTTATATCACCTTCAATGTCATACACTGCCGCGCCATGCGCTTTTTTTAGCATGCCGTTCTTAAATGTTAAGCTTAGTGTGTCCCCTATCACGGGCAATCCTTGATAAGTTTGTTGATACCGGCGGGTTACTTCACCGTTGCTGCTCGTAAACTCTTTTAATACAACTAATTCGTTCCTTACACTCAACCCAATCAATTCTTGAGGACTTGTAGATAATATTGATGCAGAGTTAGATTGCACCATAGTATTTATAGCCGGTTGTTGATTTAGGTATTTCTTATTCGCAGCTACTGCATCTGTTGCTTGAACAAAAGTTAAAGCAGCAAAAGTTGCTAATGTGATTTTTGATAAATTCACGTTTACGCTCCGTTAAAATATTTAGTTTGTAGTGGAATTGTATTAACCGGAACTACCTGTACCCGATTAAGGATCAAGCATATGTTACAAATTAAAGTTTTAAAAATTAAACATTTAATTTACAAATAAAGTATTAGTTTGAAATTTAAACTATTTAATTACAGTAAGTTACTAATTTAGAGACAAGCGACTAAATAATCATTTTTACAATTTGTAAACATATATTTACTTAAAATTCCATTGGCTTATATTTCAAAAAGGATTAGAAAAACTCGAGGAAGATTAAAAGCAGCTGGTAAAAACAAAAATAGTGTTTATTTTTTGATTAACATTAGCGCTTTCAAGCGATATTAAAAGGGGTATTTAGAGCAATGTTTTATATTGGTTTAGACAACTACCTGCACCAAGTAACCTAGTATTAAAAAATACATTACAACACGTAACAACAGAAATTATACATTAACTAAATGTCCTACAAGACATAATAAATATAGCTAATCAAACCATAAAGACTGTGACACAGATAAAGCACAGGAGTACTATATGCCGGGTTTATACTCCCCTTTTTTGTGTGTCGTTTAAAAAATAGTAAGGTTAGCCAATGAATGCTTGGTATCTCATTTGTTTTCTCTCTGCCATTGCAATTTTTATTGCTTTTGCAAACCAATATATCCTCAAAATGCAAACTACAATTGCCATTACAACTGGCTCAGTTGTTATTTCTTTATTATTGATTATTGCCGTTAAATTATTAGGCGATCAAAATGCGTTAGCCATGACCCAAATCGTCTCTAGTATTAATTTTAATGAGTTGTTACTCAAAGGTATGCTCGGATTTTTACTTTATGCTGGCGCACTGGAAATTAACCTTATGGCGCTTCGTAAACAGCGCTGGGAAATTACCGCATTAGTACTATTTTCTACTATTGCTTCAACTTTTATAGTGGGTTATCTAAGTTTTTATCTGTTCGCCTTATTTGGCTTTGATGTACCATTTATATACTGTTTATTGTTTGGTGCACTTATTAGCCCAACAGATCCTATTGCCGTATTGGCTATTATTAAACAAATGCGCGCACCAGAGGGTATATCGGTGCAAGTTGAAGGCGAGTCTTTATTTAACGACGGTATTGGTTTAGTAATATTTACGACCATTTTCTCGGTTGCTTTTTATGGCACAGATGCACAGTTTGGCGATATAGCAGAGCTCTTTTTTGTAGATGCCCTAGGCGGTATTGCGTTTGGTTTAGTGATTGCTTTAGTGGGTCACTTTTTAATTATAAATAGCCGCGATGTAAATATTCGTTTATTGATCACGTTAACTATTCCTACTGCAGGCTTTGCTGCTGCAAATATTTGGGAAATATCTGGTGCACTCGCTATGGTAACGAGCGGCATATTAATGGGTAATATTACTCGCACTAAAGCAACAGAGCGCACAGGCCCAGAAGATACACGCTACGTAAAAGACTTTTGGCATGCAACCGACAGCTTTTTAAACGCACTTTTATTTTTAATAATCGGCATGTTAATAGTCACAATGCCTATCACCTTTGAAGAGATTGGCTTAGGTTTGTTAATGGTACCTGCAGTATTACTCGCTCGCTTTATAAGTGTAGGAACCCCTTTTATATTTTTCAAACGATTTAGAGCCTATGATAAACACAGCGTAAAAATATTGACGTGGGGTGGCCTTCGTGGAGGGCTAGCACTTGCAATGGCAGCGGCAATTCCTCGCGATCAAGTGTGTATTGGTGGCTCAGACTTACACAACCTACTTGTTATTATTACCTACGTTGTAGTTATATTTTCTATTATTGTGCAAGGTTTAACTATTTCACCGCTTATTCAAAGTAGTATTAAATCGGCTGAGAAAACTAAATAACACTAATTTTAAACACAGCGAATAAAGCTTTAGCGCCTTTATTCGCTGTTATTTAAGTGTTGCAAAAGCGCTTAAAACTTTTACTAATTGTTATACTTTTAACCAATAGCCACGCTTTAGTTCAATCCACTTGAAATGTAAATGAAAACGATTATAATTTTGACTTTTCCTCTTCAGGGCTTTTCAATGTCCATAAATAATTCTCACGTATTTTTTAAATTATTGTCGTTAAGTAAAAGACAGTTTAATTTCATTTTCATGGTTTTAATTATCACTGTTGTGAGCTTCAATGCTTTGGCTTCAGAAAGTGAACAAACAAAAATTAAGCAAATTGCTCAACTTTCTGAATATGTAGGGGTAGATTACGTTGCCGCTGTAGGTAATGGAGAAATACTGGACCCTGATGAATATCAAGAAATGAGCGAGTTTTCACACGTTATTCTTGAGCAAGCAAGTCAGCTTTCAAGTCAAACAACTAAATTTGATACCGTAAAAGTACAAGCAAAAGCCTTGCATACAGCGATTTCTAATAAAGCGAGTGTAGAAGATGTACGAAAGGCGAGTTCTTCACTTCGCGAATCACTACTTACTTTTATGCCTCAGTTATCTTTACCAACAACACTTCTGCCAATCGAGCAAACTAAAGCTCTCTTTGCTGCTAATTGTTCTATGTGCCATGGCTCAAGTGGGCAAGGTAACGGCCCGCTTGCTAAAAACCTAACACCAGAACCAACCAATTTTACTGACAAGGAGCGCGCGACCAACCGATCATTAATGGGATTATTTGATGCTGTATCAAATGGTATTAACGATACACCTATGGTTGCTTTTACACAGTTTAATGAGCAGCAGCGTTGGTCATTAGCCTTTTATGTAGGAAGCTTAGCATTTAAAGATATGCAAAAACCCGAAGGGACTTTTGAAAGTGTTACAGCTTCACAAATTGTAAACCTAAACCCTGCACAATTATCTGCAGGTCAAAGTGAATCGCAAGCACACTACGTTAATTGGCTTCGTGGTAATCCAGATCAATTATTTAGCGCTAACAAGAACCCGATAACGGTAACCCGTACGCAATTACTTGCAGCGCAAGCCGCACATGCTAAAGGCAATTACTCTCAGGCGAGTGACTTAGCAATTAGCGCATACCTAGATGGCTTTGAGCTTGTTGAAAATAACTTAAATGCTTACGACGAAACTTTGCGTAAAAACATCGAAGTACAACTGATGAACCTGCGTCAAACCTTCAAAAACGAGAAAGATGCTACCATCGTTAACGAAAAAGTAAGTGCGGCGCTAGCACAACTTGCTAAAGCCGATAGCATGTTGAACGAAACCAAACTAACTGATGGTGCACTCCTCTCAGCAAGTTTAGTTATATTGCTACGCGAAGGCTTAGAAGCACTATTAGTTGTTATTGCGCTCATGACTGTACTTATAAAAACGCAGCGCCAAGATGCGCTTAAATACGTTCATATAGGCTGGGTTATGGCACTCATTGCTGGTGGATTAACATGGGCAGTAGCGCAAACATTAATACAAATAAGTGGTGCAAGCCGCGAAGTTATGGAAGGTGCAGGCGCCCTATTTGCAGCTATTATTTTGCTATATGTTGGCGTGTGGATGCATAGTAAAACCAGTGCACAACAATGGCAAAAATACATAAAAGACAATATTAATAAGCGTCTTGAGTCGGGGACATTATGGGGATTAGCAGGGCTTTCTTTTATTGCCGTATACCGTGAAGTTTTCGAAACGGTATTATTTTATCAGTCGTTATTAACGCAAAGCTCACAAGCGCAGTATTCATCGGTGGCTATTGGATTTGCATTGGGTGTCGCTTTATTAGCGCTTATTGCATGGGTGTTAGTCAAATATTCGATTAAGTTACCTATTGCAAAGTTTTTCGCTTATACCACGTACTTATTATTTGCACTTGCCTTTGTATTAATGGGTAAAGCTGTAATTGCATTACAAGAGGCCGATATAGTCGCTATTAGTTCAATGCCGATAAACTTTGATATTGCATTACTTGGTTTAAAATCTACGTGGCAAGGTTTTATAGCGCAAATTGCTGTTGTAGCCATATTTAGCTTTTACATTATTAAAGCTAAAAAACACTAACAAATATATTAGCCGTAAAGAACAACATGCCCATAATAGTAAAAAGTCATTCATGGCTTTTTACTATTATTAATTCAGATCACGCCCACGTATCTAAATGTTTATTCCCTTCATCATCTACGGTAATCGCTTTTTCATTATCGGTGTTTACGCTTTTGTTGCCCTGAGCTGTTTCTAATCGTTTTTTATTTAGCGTTTGCTTTTTTTCATTTTCCAGCTTAATTTTTTGTGTTTGCGGCGTATTTTGCACACCTGCAATGTGAAAAGCGCCTTTTGGCTCGAGTTCGAGTCGTGATATTTTCCCTAAAAAAGGGATCATTATATCCATACATTTCTCCCTAACGTTAATTTACTAAATTAGATAAAACGGCCAATAAGGCCTGGTTTGTCTACATTTTAAACATTAAAACAGCAAAAAGTGAGGTTTTGCTTTCAATATTATCGACCGTTATAAGATATGCTTTAATTAGGTAAAAAAAAACTTGCCTTAACAAGGCGGTTTATGTTTTTATGAATGCGAAATTTATTGAAACAGATTAAAGCTTAACGCTCACTAAATAGCGCTAAGCAAAATAGGATATAAAAATGCGTTTAAACCTGACAACAGTACATCATCACCACCATTCACCGGAATAACCTGTCAGGTCTTTCGCTGAGAGGTTATTCCTAAAAGGAACCTCTGGCGATTCAAAAAACATTGATTCATTTTCGCCCTGAGGTTCCCCTCGGGGTTTTTAGTTTTTAAATTAAAGGAAAATGAATAATGAGTAACTCAAATCGTCTACGTATCGCCATCCAAAAAGGCGGCCGCCTATCTAAAGATTGTCAAGATCTGTTAAAACAGTTAGGTGTTAAACTTAACCTTCGTGAACAACGCTTAATTGCACACTCAACTAATATGCCAATTGACGTACTACGTGTGCGCGATGACGATATTCCTGGTTTAGTAATGGACGGTGTATGTGATTTAGGTATTGTGGGCGAAAACGTACTAGTAGAAGTTCAAGCAGAACGTGAACGTCAAGGTGTTCCAAGCGAAGTAAACAAACTTTCAAAACTAGATTTTGGTTACTGTCGTCTTGCACTTGCATGGCCACAAGAGCTAGGCGCTCGCGATAAGAGCTGGTTTGAAGGCAAACGTATTGCAACTACCTACCCAGAAATTTTAACTCAGTGGTTAAAGCGTGAAGGCATTAATGCAAGTACTGTAATGCTTACAGGTTCAGTAGAAGTTGCCCCTCGTGCAGGTCTTTCTGATGCAATTTGTGATTTAGTTTCAACCGGTGCAACACTTGAAGCGAACGGCTTAATTCAAGGTGATACAATTTTAGAATCAAACGCCTGTTTAATTCAAAATAAAGACCTTCAAGATGAAGACAAATTAGCGCTAATCAATAAGCTTATGCCGCGCCTTCGTGGTGTTAAACAAGCAAAAGAAAGCAAATACATTATGCTACACGCGCCAAAAACTAAACTTGATGAAATTTGCGAAATTTTACCAGGCTCAGGCCAACCTACTCTACTTGCACTTGCTGGTAATGAAGAGTATGTAGCGCTTCACATGGTAAGCAGCGAAACATTATTTTGGGAAACAATGGAGCAGCTTAAAGCCCTAGGCGCTAACTCTATTTTAGTAATGCCAATTGAAAAAATGATGGAGTAAGTACCATGCTTCGTTGGAATGAGGAATCTTCACAAGTACAAGCAGCGGCGCTAATGCGCCCTGCGGTTTCTGCCAGCGCAAAGGTTGAAGCAATATGCCAAACAATTATGAGCGATGTTAAAGAGCAAGGCGATAAAGCCTTACTTGATATGGCTAAAAAGTTTGATAATAGAGCTAACCCTCGTTTACGTGTACCGCTTGATGAAATAAACGCATCAGAGCAAGCACTAAGCGCAGAGCTTAAATACGCAATTGACACCGCTTATGCAAACGTTAAACGTTTTCACGAAGCACAATTGCCTAAAGATATTAAGTTATCAACCCAACCTGGCGTTGTATGTGAACTGAAATATCAGGCCATCGAAGCTGTGGGTATTTATGTACCAGGTGGCAGTGCTCCACTGCCATCATCGGTTATTATGCAAGGTGTACTTGCGCAATTAAGTGGTGCTAAAACCGTCGTACTTGCAACCCCTGTTCAAGGTAATGAACGTATTAACCCTGCCATTTTATATGCTGCAAAACTGTGTGGTATTACAACGTTGATTGAAAGTGGTGGCGCAGGCGCAATAGCCGCAATGGCCTACGGCACTGAATCAGTGCCTAAAGTGAACAAAATTTTTGGCCCAGGTAATAGCTTTGTAACGATGGCAAAACAGCTTGTTGCGCAAACAATTCCTGGTATGGCAATCGATATGCCAGCAGGCCCGTCTGAAGTATTAGTTATTGCAGATGAGCGTGCAAACCCAGAATTTATAGCAGCAGATCTACTCTCGCAAGCTGAGCACGGCGGCGACTCGCAAGTTATTTTATTGTGTAACAGCGAAAGTATAATTGAGCAAACGCAGCAGGCGCTTACACGCCAACTTGCAAACTTAAGCCGAAAAGAGACAGCCGAGCAAGCACTGGCTAATTCATCACTTATTTTAGTAGACTCTGTTGAGCAAGCATTTGACGTATCAGCGCAATATGGCCCTGAGCACTTAATTTTGCAATTAGCCGATTCAACACCTTATTTAGATAAAGTAAAAAATGCAGGCTCAGTATTTGTAGGCGACTACACGCCAGAGTCAGCGGGCGATTATGCATCGGGTACTAACCACGTGTTACCTACCTATGGTTACAGTGCAACGTATTCAAGTTTAAACTTGCTTGATTTTTTCCGCACTTACACTGTGCAAACTATTAGTAAAAGTGGCTTAACGCAGCTTTCAAAAGCTATTTTACCACTAGCAGATGCAGAAGGCCTTGATGCACACGCAAATGCGGTTTCAATTCGTTTAGAGGCAATTAAAAATGAGCAATGAGAGCGCACAAGCGACAAGCTTATTACCACAAAATATTGCAGCACTTGCTGCCTATAGCTCGGCTAAAAGTGAAAAGCTAACCGGTACAACGTGGTTAAATGCCAACGAAAGTCCTTATGCTAAAAACCTTGAACTGAGTATTGAAGATTTAAATCGCTACCCAGATCCACAACCGCAACTGGTGATTGACCGCTACGCTGCTTATACAGAGCTTGAAAGCGAAAACGTATTAATGACGCGCGGCGCAGATGAAGGCATTGAGCTTTTAGTACGCACTTTTTGTGAGCCAGCTAAAGATAGCATTGCGTTATTTTTACCAACATACGGTATGTACAAAGTAACGGCTGATACTCATAACGTTGCCATTAATAGCCTAACGCAAGCGCTATTACTTGATGGTACTGTAGATGAAATAGTAAAGGCTGTGGGCAACTCGAAACTGGTGTTTATTTGTAATCCAAATAACCCAACAGGTAGCCTAACACCGCTTAATAAAGTAAAAGCAATAGCAACAGCGCTTGCTGGTAAAGCACTGGTAATTGTTGATGAAGCCTATATTGAGTTTTGCCCAGAGCAAAGCGCCACTGCACTCATAAACGAATTTAGTAATGTAGTGGTACTGCGCACATTATCTAAAGCGTTTGCACTTGCAGGGCTAAGAACCGGTTTTACACTTGCACAAGAAAGTGTACTTGCGCCAATTCGTAAAGTAATTGCGCCGTATCCGGTATCCGGTGTGGTGGCAAGTATTGCAGCACAGGCAATTGCACCTGATGCAATTACATCAATGCGCCGCCAAGTGACTATTTTAAATAGCTTAAAAGCTAAACTTGTACAGTGGTTAAACGCCTCCCCTGCTGCATTAAAAATTCTCACTGGTGAAGGTAACTTTGTTACCTTAAAATTAGCCAACAAAAACTACTTTAAAGTAGCACTTGAGCAAGGTTTAGTAATGCGCGCGTTTACCCTATACGGTGAAGACGATTGGCTACGAATTTCAATTGGTAGCGAACAAGAGCTCGAACAAGTAAAAATTTGGTTAGATGGCTTACAAACGCCGGCTACCACAGCACCATTAGCAGGAAACGAAGTATCATGAGTAACCCCTATTTATTTATTGACCGCGACGGCACCATAATTGAAGAGCCAATTACCGACAAACAGGTAGATAGTCTTGAAAAGCTTGCCTTTTTACCAGGTGTTATCCCGGCTTTATTACAATTACAAGCCGCCGGTTACCGTCTAGTGATGGTATCGAATCAAGATGGCTTAGGCACAGACAGCTTCCCGACTGCTGACTTTGATATAGCACAAGATAAAATGATGGATATTATGCAAAGCCAAGGCATTAGCTTTGACGAGGTATTAATTTGTCCACACTTTGACGAGCAAAACTGTGATTGCCGTAAACCTAAAACCGGTTTATTAACTGAGCTTATGCGTTCTGGCAAAGTTGATTTAGCACGTTCATATGTAATTGGCGATCGCCAAACAGATATTGGCCTTGCACAAAATTTATGTTGTGAAGGCATTTTGTACGATGGCAGCTGGCCTGCCATTGTTACCAAGCTCACCACAGCTAACCGCGAAGGCCGTGTTACGCGTAACACCAAAGAAACACAAATTGATGTAGCCATAAACCTAGATCAAACTAAAAACGGTAGCATAGATACTGGCCTTGGCTTTTTTGATCACATGCTTGATCAAATTCGCACGCACGCCAACATTGGTTTAAACATTAAAGCAAAAGGCGACTTACACATAGACGAGCACCACCTTGTTGAAGACATTGGTATTGCCCTAGGTGTTGCGCTTAAACAAGCGCTTGGCACTAAATCGCAAATAGCGCGCTATGGTTTTGCACTGCCAATGGATGAATGTAAAGCAGAGGCACAAATTGATTTATCGGGCCGCGCATCATTTGTATTAAAC
This sequence comes from Pseudoalteromonas sp. S3178, assembly GCF_005886985.1. Classification (NCBI taxonomy): domain Bacteria; kingdom Pseudomonadati; phylum Pseudomonadota; class Gammaproteobacteria; order Alteromonadales; family Pseudoalteromonadaceae; genus Pseudoalteromonas; species Pseudoalteromonas sp. S3178. The sequence continues at coordinate 16,289 of NZ_PNCW01000071.1, forward strand.
GCTAACTTTAGCCGCGAAAAAGCAGGCGATTTAGACGTACAAATGGTTGAGCACTTTTTTAAAAGCTTAAGCGATAATGCCGCTATTAGCCTTATTTTATCGGTAAGCGACGGTAACTGTCATCACCAAGTAGAAGGCTTATTTAAAGCGTTTTCACGCGCCCTTCGTATTGCAGTAGCACAAGACACGAGCCAACAAACAGCCAGCTCTAAGGGATGTTTATGATTGCCATAATTAATACAGGTTGTGCCAATATAAATTCAGTACGTTTTGCCTTTGAACGCTTAGGGCAAACGCCAACAGTAATTACCTCGCCAGAGCAATTAAAAGGCTTTGAGCGTGCAATATTACCAGGTGTTGGCCATGCATCGGTTGCTATGAAACGCCTTGTAGATAACGGCTGGCAACAAGCTATAAACGAATACCAGCGCCCACTTATGGGAATTTGTTTAGGTATGCAGTTACTGTGCGAAAGCACCGAAGAAGGTAACGTACAGTGCTTAGGTAAAATACCAGGGCAAGTAAAAGCCCTTGATGTTGGTAGTTTAACGTCGCCGCATATGGGTTGGAATAACTTAAGCATTAATAAAGAGCATGCACTTACTAAAGGGTTAACACAAGACGAGCAAGTGTACTTTGTACATAGCTTTGCACACACCGTAAACGATGCAACACTTGTAAGCGGCGAATACGGTCAAACCTTTTCAGCTATAGTTGCTAAAGACAACTACGCTGGCATGCAATTTCACCCTGAGCGCAGTGCAAAAGTAGGCACCCGTTTATTACAAAATTTTGTTGATTGGCAGCTATAAACTGCCCATTAACCAACAATAAAGAGATTATTTGTGATTATTCCAGCATTAGACGTATTACAAAATCAAATTGTTCGTTTATACCAAGGTAAATACGACACCGCTCAGTTTTACCCTTTTGAGCTTGGTGCACGTTTAAAAGAATACGCCGACAGCGGCGCAGGTAAGCTACACCTTGTAGATTTAGAGGGCGCACGCGATCCGAGTAAAAAGCAGTGGCAACATATTCAAGCCGCAACTAAAGCGCTTAATGTACCGTACCAAGTCGGCGGCGGTATTCGCTCAGAGCAAGATGTAAGTGATTGGCTAAAAGCCGGCGCTAACCAAGTTGTTATTGGCTCAATGGCGGTAGAAAAACGTGAGCAAGTAAAAGCCTGGATTGAACAATTTGGCGCAGAGCACTTTGTTATTGCCCTTGATGTAAATAAAACAGCCACTGGCTGGGCACCTGCTACGCACGGTTGGTTGAGCGAGTCAGAGTTTGGTTTACTTGAGCTTGTTGATTTTTATGTAAGCTTGGGCGTTATTGACTTTTTATGCACGGACATCAGTAAAGATGGCACCATGACGGGTCCATCGTTTGAGCTTTACGAAGATTTAACTCGTCACAACAGCGCTATTAAAGTGCAAGCTTCTGGTGGCGTAAGTTCACTTGATGACATTAAAAAACTTAAAGAGCTTGGCGTAGGCGGCGTTATTTTAGGTAAGTCTCTGCTTGATGGCGCATTTAGTGTTGAGGAGGCGTTGGCATGTTATCAAAACGCATAATTCCGTGTTTAGATGTTAAAGACGGCCAAGTAGTAAAAGGCGTTAAATTTAAAGGCCATGAAGTTGTTGGTGATATTTTAACAATGGCAAAAGCATACAGCGATGCTGGTGCCGATGAACTGGTTTTTTATGAGATCAGCGCAAGTGTTGAAAAACGCTTACTTGACGTAAATTGGGTAGAGAGCATTGCCCGCCATATTGATATTCCATTTTGTGTGGCTGGCGGTATTAAATCGGTAGCCGATGCAGCCCGTGTTTTAGAGCGCGGCGCCGATAAAATAAGTATTAACAGCCCTGCTATTGCACGCCCTGAGCTTATAAAAGAGTTACACGATGAATTTGGTAAGCAATGTGTTGTTGTAGGTATTGATAGTTTTTACGATGAAGTGACCGGCGAATACTTAGTATATCAATTAACCGGCGATCCTAATGCATCAAGCCGTACACGTTATAAAACCGAGGAATGGGTAAAACGCGTACAAGACTTAGGCGCTGGCGAAATTGTTTTAAACTGTATGAACCAAGACGGCGTACGTAATGGTTACGACAACGAGCAGCTAAGTAAAATGCGCGCGTTATGTAATATACCGCTTATCGCCTCTGGCGGTGCAGGCAGCATGCAAGACTTTGTAGACGTATTTAAACAAAGCGAAGTAGATGGCGCATTAGCAGCCAGTGTTTTTCACAAAAATGTGATTAACATTAGCAAACTAAAACAATTTTTAACCGATAACCAAGTGGCAGCAAGATTATGCAATTAACACAACAAAACCAAACTCAAGTTGATTTTGCTAAAAGCGAAATGATCCCTGCTATTGTTCAAGATGCCCGCTCTGGCGTTATTTTAATGCAAGGCTTTATGAACAGCGAAGCACTAAAGGTAACACTTGAAAGCAACAAAGTGACCTTTTATTCGCGTTCTAAATCGCGTTTATGGACTAAAGGCGAGTCATCAGAAAACTACTTAAATGTGGTATCGGTTCATACCGATTGTGACTACGACTCAATTTTAGTACTGGCAAGCCCTGAGGGCCCAACGTGCCACTTAGGCACGCAAAGCTGCTTCGGCGATGATGCTAAACCAAGCTTAAGCTTTTTAGCACAATTAGAAGATGTCATTGTTGAGCGTAAAAATGATGACCCATCAAAAAGCTACACCGCTTCATTGTTTGCTAAAGACTTAAGCCGTAGCTGTCAAAAAGTAGGTGAAGAAGGCGTAGAAGTTGCCCTTGCCGCAATGAAACACGATAACGATGAGCTTACTAACGAATCGGCTGATTTAATTTATCACCTGACTGTATTACTACAACGCCAAGGCTTAAGCCTAGTAGATGTAGTTAAGTGCCTGCAAGGTCGCCATAAATAGCACCAGCTAAAGTAAATTAAAAGAGGCTCATATTTTATGGGCCTTTTTGTTTTCCCTTTTAGTTGAATAAGTTATGTGTGGTATAGTGCGAGGCTCAATTTATCGGTTACTGTGAACTATGAAAAACTATATTATTCTTTTTATTGTTGTGTTTATTCTAGCGGGCTGTACTAGTAAAACAAAACAAACGGCTACTCCACCTACAATAAGTAAGCCTGTAAATTCCGTAGTAACATCTAATGAATGTAGCACCATAAACCGCCTAGTAACCGGTTATGAATCTGAATTTGACTCAATAAAAACAGACAAAGTAAATAACCAGTTCACTAACCAATGGCGTACTAATACTCATTTAATAGGTTCACATTGTACTGTTACTTTAAATGAGTCAGAACAAGTAAGTTACCAATGCCAAACACCTACAAAAACACAAACACATGCAGTAAAGTCGCATCAAACACTTGCTAAGCAATTACGCCAATGCCTATCAAAAACAGGTTGGTTTGAAAGCCAAAAAGAAACAGCAAGTTCAATTTACAGCTCATTTGTACTTGATACTAAAAATCCGGTTATTACACTTTCTACAATTCAAGAAGGTAATGGGTTTTCTACTCGCTTTGAAATTGCACCACCGTTAGGACTTTAACAATGCGCAAATCAAATCAAAACAAAAAACCATCTAAATTAAAAACCGACTGTATAGGCATATGTGAACGCCGCAGCGGTTATTGCACTGGGTGCGGTCGAACTAATGAAGAAATATTTGATTGGATCATTCTCTCTCAAGATGAAAAAGATGCAATTTTAGCGCAGCCAAGAGCGGACTTAAAAAAGCCATAAATTTGCAACTGCCATGTAATACAGCCCTCTTACTATAAGTAAAAAATGTAAGAGGCATTAGGTATGGCAGCAATATTTGTAATTAATTTGGCACGCTCAACCAAGCGTTTAAAACAAACCACAGAGCGGCTATCTGCAGTTAACTTAACGTTTAAGCGTATAGACGCTATTGATGGTAATAACTTAACTGATAAACAAAAATACCTTCATTACAACCAACAACTAAACAAACAAAAATACCACTACGCACTTAGCAATGGCCAAATTGGCTGCTATTTAAGTCATCGTAAAGCTTGGCAAAAGATAGTTGATGAAAAATTGAAATACGCAATTGTGCTTGAAGATGATTTTTATATTGATGAGTCCATTCATGATGCGATTAAAAATATTGAGCAGCTAAACCAGCCTTGGCAACTTATTAAACTTGCAGCCTATGAAAACCGCACACGCCCTATCGCCTATCAGCACAACCTTAACAGCCACCAGCAGTTAGTGATACACAAAAAACTAATGACCGGCTGCTGCGCGACAGCAATAAGTTATGAAGGGGCAAAACAACTACTTAAAGCCACAGCCCAATTTGGTCGCCCTGTAGATTGCGACTTACAACATACATGGGAAACACAGGTTAATGGTTTTTCACTTATGCCATACCCAATTAAGCAAGACGCTAACATCAAAAGTGATATTGCCAGCTGCACAACTAAAACACGAATTAAAAAAGCATTTTTGCGGCGTAAAACACAGCAAATTAAAAGCTGTATTTTAAATAAGGTTTATACAAGCGCCTTTGTAAAAAAATTTAAACAGAATGAAACAGGAGCCTCAAAGGCTCCAAGTTTAATTACTCAACGCTTATAACATCCTTAAAAGTTGAGAATCTGGTATGCCAGTTTGCGGTAATAACGCGGGGGTAACTGCAAATACGTCTGGAATTTTACTTTTGATTTCGTTCATCTTTTTGCGGTTATTTTGTTTATCATAAACATAGTATTTAAGGATATTTCCGTATACATCATCTTTTGCATCAACCTGCTCTAGGGTTTTTAATGCCTTATCATAATCAGCAAGGTAAATGTATGCCAGTGCTAAGTTATCAGCAGAGCCAACATGTAGTTTCCCTTCAAGCTGTTTTGATAAATCTTCAAGCTCTACAACTGCAAGCTCATAACGCCCTAATTGTATATACGCGGTTGCTAGTGAATTTTTTAAAAAGTAAGGCGGGTTACTACCAGGCTCATACCATTTTTCGTAAGCACTCAGTATATCTTCATATTGCTCAAGTTTAGAGTAAATGTGATTTAGCAGCCTGAAGCTTTGTAGTTTGATTTCAGCTTCTTCAAAACCAGTAAGTTTATCTCTATTTAAGTGCCATTGTTGAATGCCTTGCGCAGCTTGGTTTAACAGTTCAGGGTTATCACTTTTTGCCCCTGCTGCACTTTTAAGAAGTTGTGCAAGTTGTTGATTATAAGCTTCACTTTTTACAGGTACCTGAGAAGTTTTACTACTTTGCTGTTTACTACCCGTATTACCATCTACAATTTGCGCTGCAGCTAAAGCACTAAAAGACATTGCCGCCGCAACCATAACCAAATATTTACTTTTCATTGTTTTTTCCTTGTTTAACATTTTGATCCTCTGAATATTAAAGCTCTTAGAATGAGCAATATTCAAAAGTGGGGGGGTAAAAAAGTTGTTTTTGCTTGTAACGTTTTGCTTCTTTAGTAATAAACTGGCTAAATCTAATTGGTATTTATCTTTTAGCTTTTCCATACACAACTCATCACAGCTAAGTTCAAGTTGCTCCCGCGCTAAACTAGTTAACTTTAAGCAGATAGGGTTCCACCAAAAAACGCTTTCTGTAAAACAAATAATCCACGTCCAATAAATATCACCTTGTTGTAAGTGAGTTGCCTCATGTTGAATAACTGAATTTAATTCTTCACGATTCACCATCGACGATTCTAACCAAATAACAGGCTTTATCAATCCGGTAGCAAAAGCTGGCTCTGTATGGGTTGTTAGCCTAATTGGATACTGATTTTTGATGTGTTTAAGTTCAGGACTTGGCTTTGAGTTAATGTATAAAGTTTTTATAAGCTTTACGTATAAGCCCATGCGTAATAAAAACAATCCACAACCACTAATAAGCAGAATAATAAAAATATTATTAAGTGATGGAACAAAGTCCCATATACTCTGCTTACTTAGTAGCGTGTTCGGAGTCGTTGTTTGTAAGTCTTCTGGAATTAACACTTTTATATCGGGAACAATTTTCGCCACATTAAATGTGTAGCGTTCTGCTCCTTCAAAAAATGATAACTGAGATAAGTATTGCCAAGGGACAAACCAACATGCCAAGGCAATCATCAAAAGGTAAAAGTTTAATCGTGCAGGGGCATTTTTTAACCCCTTTACTGTAAGTAAAATACATAAGCTAATAAGTGTGCTGGTAAATAAATAATCCGTCATTACCCTCTCCTTTAATCTAACTTCTTATTTTTTAAAAGCGTTTGTAAGTATTCAATATCTTCGTCGTTTAGCTTTTCTTCTTTAATAAAGTGAGCAATTAAACTACGGGAATTGCCTTTGAAAAATCGTTGCATAAAACTAGGCATAGCTTGCTCCGATAACGTGTCTTGAGTCACGATTGTTCTAAAAACAATAGCTCGCCCTTCAAGCCCACAGCGCTCTATAGCGCCTTTTTGCTCTAGCCTATCAACAATGGTTTTAACCGTTGTATAAGCTACTTTTTTATCTTTTTGCTTATCTGATAAAAGTACTTTATGTAGTTGACTGGCGGTACAAGGCTCTTCCTGCCAGAGAAGCTGCATAATATCCATTTCAAAATCACTAAGTTTCATTGTTGCTCCTATTACTACACTTGTAGTGGTACTGTTACAAATGTAGTAGTAAGTAATCTTAGTGTCAATAAAAAATTGTCATATGGATAAAAAACAATCGGTGAAAATATAAAAGTATTAAAAAGGTTTTATAAAAAATTAATATTAAACAGGGAGGTGTGCTTACTAATTGATTCTAGAAAAACATAAAAAACGAGAGTATATTTTAAACTAACGCTTTTTATGTTTTAAGCTTTTTACGAAAGGTAGTGAGGTAACTATGCTTTATCGAGCGCTTGGCTTACATCGGCAATTATGTCGGCAATGTTTTCAATACCTACTGACAAACGAATTAGATCGCGGCTTACACCTGCATTTGATAATTCTTCATCGTTTAATTGGCGGTGTGTGGTAGACGCAGGATGGCACGCTAGCGACTTGGCATCGCCAATATTAACTAAACGTAAAATCATGTTTAGTGCATCAATAAACCGCGTACCTGCCTCTAGACCACCCGCAATACCAAAACTTAAAATACCCGATGCTTTGCCACTGGTAATTTTTTGGCTCATTGCATTATACGGGCTTGATTTTAACCCTGCGTAATTAACCCAAAGCACTTTTGGATGATTTTCTAAATACTCAGCTAGTTGCTGTGCATTTTCGCAGTGGCGATCCATTCTTAAGCCTAAAGTTTCAAGGCCAATTAGAATGTCAGATGCGTTTTTAGGTGCAAGCGCTGCACCGGTATTTCTCAGAGGCACTACTCTACAACGACCAATAAATGCAGCCTCAGCAAAAGCTTCGGTATAAACCACATTGTGATACGACGGATCGGGCTCGTTCATCATTGCAAAGCGCGTGGCGTTGGCTTTCCAATCAAACTTACCAGAGTCGACAATCATGCCACCAATGGCAGTGCCGTGTCCGTTTATGTATTTTGTTAGCGAGTGCACCACAATATCAGCGCCTAGTTCAAATGGGCGGCATAAGTATGGTGTAGCCACGGTATTATCAACAATAAGTGGCACACCTTTGCTATGAGCAATCTTAGCTAAACGCTCAATATCAACAATATTACCTGCAGGGTTACCAATAGATTCACAAAAAACGGCGCGGGTGTTGTCGTCAATGGCATCCTCGAATGCGCTAAAGTCATCAGCCTTAATCATACGCGCTTCAATACCTTGGCGTGGTAATGTATGGGCAAATAAATTATACGTGCCGCCATATACTTGACTGGTGCTCACAATATTAGTACCTACTTCGCACAAACATTGAATAGCATACGTAATAGCCGCCATCCCTGAGGCAACAGCCAGCGCACCAATGCCCCCTTCCATTGCAGCAATACGTTGTTCAAGTACGGCATTGGTTGGGTTCATTATGCGGGTGTAAATATTTCCAGGTACTTTTAAATCGAATAAATCAGCACCATGCTGCGTGTTATCAAATGTATACGATGATGTATTGTAAATAGGCACCGCTGCAGATTTTGTCGTATCCTCAGATTCGTAACCGTGGTGCAGTGCTAATGACTCTAATTTCATATTTATCTCCTTTAATATTGTGTTGCTTAAACCTAGCATTTTTAGGTTATAAATTGCACATGAAATATATTAATGAATTATGGTTATTTTGAGCCCTTTTAAATGGCTAATAGTGGTAAAAAGACATAACTATAGCTAACTAAATAATTGGTTGATGTTATTGGTAGTTGAACAAAATCTCGCTATTTAATAGTAAATATCAAAGTTTGACATCTACTCCACCCAAGTATACGATTCATATATAATACATATACATTTAATTGCGAAATATATAATGGGAATAGTAAAAATATCAGACGAGTTGCATGAGGAAATTAGAAAGTCGAGTAATGTCATGTCTAGATCTATCAATTCTCAAGCTGAGTTTTGGATTAAAATTGGCATGCTTGCAGAGCTAAACCCTACACTCTCTTATAATGAAATAATTAAAAAGCAATTAATAAAAGAAAAGCTCTCTATAGAGGAGCTCTTAAATGAATAACGTAATAATTAAAACTGATGCTGAAATTGAGTTAATGAGGGAATCTGGCAGGCTTTTAGCGCAAGTATTTAAAATGCTCGATGAGTTTATATGTGAAGGAATCACGACATTAGATATAGACACTCAAGTAGAAAATTATATTATTGAAGTGTTAAACGCGCGCCCAGCCAGCAAAGGGCAGTATGGCTATCAATATTCATTGAACACATCGGTAAATGATGTGGTATGCCATGGTGTACCTAATAATATTTACAAACTAAAAAGCAAAGATATTTTAAATGTAGATATTACTTTAGAAAAAAATGGTTTTATCAGTGACTCTAGTAAAATGTATACATTTTCGGCAGTAAGTTTAGAAGCTAAGCGTTTAGTGGAAACTACATATAACGCTATGTGGAAAGGGATTAAGCAAGTAAAACCTAAAGCAACATTAGGCGATATTGGCCACGCTATTCAAAAGCACGCCGAAACTTCTGATTATAGTGTAGTTCGAGAGTATTGCGGCCATGGCATCGGTAAAGAAATGCATGAAGAGCCACAAGTATTGCACTATGGTAAACCTCATACAGGGTTAGTTCTAGAAGCTGGTATGACATTTACTATAGAACCTATGATCAACCAAGGTTCTAAAAAAGTAAAAACAAAAAAAGATGGATGGACAGTCGTAACAAGAGACAAGAAGCTTTCTGCCCAATGGGAGCATACCATTTTAGTAACACAAACAGGCTTTGAAGTATTAACCCTTCGCCATGATGAAAATTTTGCTTAGCTAAGTATCGTCTACATGTATTTGGTAGTGCAAAAGAAAGTACTTTTAGCAACGTTAAAGCATGAGATTTAATACATATTATAAAATCCTTTTATAGTTTCTATAATAGGTTACTCGCGATGCGCTGTCTGGGTCAAAAACTGTGCAATGTTCTAACTAAATCAAGATAAAACACTATGTTGAAAATTCAAACAGTTGGGCCGCAGGTAAAGGCTTACTAAAATAATACCCTTGAATGCTATAGCACTCTAATTGCTTTAAAAGTAAAAGCTGCTCTTTACTTTCAACGCCTTCAGCCACAACACTTAAACCTAAACTATGCGACATTGCTATAATGCCTTTAACCAAATTACAGTCTTCTTTATTTTGTGTTATGCCACTTATAAAACTTCTATCTATTTTAAGTACATTAAAAGGATACTCTCGCAAATAGTTGAGCGACGAATAACCTGTACCAAAGTCATCCATTGAGAGTGTTATACCTAGCTCTGTCATATCTACCAATGTAGTTATAATATTAGCTTGGCCGCTCATAAGAACACCTTCGGTAATTTCAAGCTCTAAATATTTAGCCTCTACATTGCTACTTTTAAGCGTGCTTTTAATATAGGAAAGTAATTTAGGATCTCTAAATTGACTCGGTGATAAATTCACTGCCATTGAATATGATTTTTTATGTGCTTTATGCCATTTACTCAAACACTTCAGTGCTTGTTCTATTACATATTTACCTATGGGTACTATTAAACCAGTATGCTCTGCTATGGGTATAAATTCATCGGGTGAGATGTTACCAAGTTTTGGGTTATGCCACCTTAGCAATGCCTCAGCGCCAATAATTTGATTACTTTTTGCCTCTACCTGTGGCTGAAAATAAAGCTCAAACTCGTTGCGTTGCAATGCACTATGCATTTGTTCTTCAATGTAGAATCGGCGTTTTATAATTTCGTTCATTTGCTTTGTAAAAAAAGAATAGGTGTTTCTACCCAAGCCCTTTGCTTGATACATTGCTGTATCGGCATTTTTTAATAAATCTGATGCAGAGCTACCATTTTCAGGATACATGGCAACTCCTACACTAAGTGTAATTATTAATTCTCGTCCTTCTACTTTAAATGGCTTTCTAAAGCTTTTAAGTACCTTGTCTACTATACGTAAAGCACTATTAGCCGATGCCAACCCTTGCAGTACAACTATAAATTCATCACCACCGAGTCGCCCTACCAGATCTGTTTTATTTAGCACTTGCTTTAACCGCTCTGCTGCTTCAATTAATAATTGATCGCCAATTTCATGACCCAAAGAATCATTAATTTTTTTAAAATCGTCTAAATCTAAAAAGCACACAGCTGCATTAGTTTTGTTTGCATCGGCACTGAGTAATATTTTTGAGAGCTCTTCGAGTGCTAAAAATCGGTTCGGGAGCAAAGTTAAGCTATCAAAAAAAGCTTGTTTACGTATTAACTCATCAGATTTATGTTGCTCGGTAATGTCACGCACAATAATCATAACTTGTTTGTACTGTGATACATGATTTAAGCGTGCTTCAAAATAAACTAAACCATGGGGTAATTTAAGTTCGTATTCAAAACGTACTAAAGCACTCTCTTTTAACGCTTGGGCAATATTTATTTTAAACTTGGTAGCAATTTCATCAGGCAATACTTCGAACATATTCTTTCCAATAAGCTCATTTGAATTTGCGTATAAATTGCTATTATTACTGGCGTGAAAGTCGACAATGGTTCCATCTTCTTGCATTAAGAAGAACAAATCTGGAATGGCCTCAAATATCGTTTCAAGCATTTTTTGTTTAAAAACAGCTTGCCCTTGCGCCTTTTTTACATCAGTTAAGTCTATGTCTATACAATACATTTGTTTATTATTGTATTGGTTTATGAACATTACGTGGCTTGAATATACACAAACCATTGATCCATTCTTACGTGTTAAATTAAGCTCAGCAGCAGGTATTTCTTCATCGTTATTGAGCCAATTAGTATGAGCATTTATAACGCCTTCACGCATAGTATGGGGAATAATTAGATCTTCAAGTTTTTGGCCTGCTGCTTCTTTTGCACTATACCCATATAAAAGTTCACTGCCTTTATTCCAATAAATGACTTGTCTTTGTTCGTCATAACCTTGCACAGAAATAGCCTCCACGGCATCAAATAATTGATGCAATGGATCGTTTATTACAAACTTATGCGTTAACGTATGAACAACTTTATCGGATGTCATTGCTAGGCGAATACCAAAAAAGGGTTTGTAATTAACCATAGTACTAAATGATTAATTTTTCCTAATAAGTTATTTATTAAAACAGTATCACTTTGTTTATAGCAATAAAAAAGGAGCCTAAGCTCCTTAATTGCAATAATCATAAAACATTATGAATTATTTATTTACATCACTTGGGTGCTCAACGCCAATCCAAGCTTTAAATAGTGCTTTTTGCTCAGGTGTTGCCACTTTATTTGCGACAACTTTTTTAGGTTTATCGTAATTTTTAGATAAAACTAACGTTAAGCTTTCAAGTTTATCTCGACGAATATAATCAATCGTCACCTTATCGCCCGCATTAAATGTTTCTAGGCTACTTTTTAGATCTTTGCCTACATGTTGCTTGTTAATAGCAACAATTTTGTCGTCGGTTGTTAAACCCGCATCCCATGCACTACCACCGCGTTTAACATAGCTAAGAGTTAACAGCTCACCTGTGTTTTTAGCCGTTGCATCAATGCTTGCAACTACTTTAGCTTTTTCAGGACGCTCAAGTTTTAAACCAACCTTAGCAAGTAGCTTATCAAAGTTAATATTTGCTGGAGAGTCTACATTTTCTTTCCACCAGGTTGAATAATCACGGCCGGTTAGGTTTTCTAAAATATTTAGCACATCAGTTTGTGTAAAACCGGCAGGCATTTTATGGTTGTTATAAAGTGCCTTATGTACGTCGCGGTAACTAATTTTACCTTGGCTTTTTTCAAGTAAGTCGATATCTAAAGCTAATGAAAGTAACGAGCCTTCTGAATAAATATTTGTACTGTAATTACGAGCATGATCCCCACCTTGGTTTATCCACTTATCAAAGCTGGTTTCGCTTGCACTTTGTACTTCTCGACCTGGTGTTTGTAAGTGTCGATTAACTGTTTTGCTCATCACTTTAAAAAATTCGTCGGTTGTTTCTATACCCGAGCGAACTAACAAATGATCTTCAAAATAGCTTGTAGAACCCTCGGCAATCCAAAGTAATTTTGAGTAGTTCATATTTGTGTAATCGTAAGGAACTAAACCTTGAGGGCGATACGCTTTAACATTCCATGTGTGCACAAACTCATGAGCTGCGGTACTTATAAACCCTAAGTAATCTTCGCGACTGCCAAAACGATCTCTTGGGCGTTGTATAATGGTTGAATTTAAATGCTCAGTTGCACCACCGGCACCCGACGTTGCGTGTACCATAAATACATAACGTTCATAAGGGTAGCTATCCCAAATTACATTGCCTGTAGCCACTAATTTTTTTAGATCACTTAGCATTAAATCTACGTCGTAGTTACCATCACCCCACACCACTAAATCATATTCTCGATTATCTACTTCAAAAGTATGTAGTTGGTTAATTCCTGTTTCGATAGGCGAATCTACAAGCACATCATAATCGGCCGCTTTAAAAGTATTTTTACCTTTTAAGTTATCCATACCCGATACAGAGCGCCATTTTTTAGGAACATCTAAATTAACAGTCACTGGTTCTTGTCTAAATGACTCACTAAACATGAAAAAACCTGATGCATCTATAAATGCATGGCTATCGTCAATATGGCGAGCACGCTTACCAAGCTCGTTAGCATACACTTGATAATCTACGCTTACTTGTGTTGGTTCAGTTAAATGAACTCGCCACGTACTGTGATCAATTTTTTCCCATTTTAATGCTTCACCATTATCACCTTGTGCTTTGAAATAACGCACACCATTGGCTAGGTTTAACATTTCGTAGCGCCCAGTGCGCCATGCAGGCAACTTTATATCTAAATGTGATTGTGCTGTTTTAGGAAACTCTACACTTACATCACCTAAATGATGTTGTGGCTGCGATATGTTTAAAGAATAGTTTACATCGGCAAATACCGGCGCTGAACAAGCAGCTAAAATTGACAAGGCTAATAACTTTTTCATGAACACTCTTACTGGTAACTTAATTACTAATAAGACTAACAATCTCATTCTTAAAAGTGAATTAAATACGATAAGTTGCTCTGAATACGAGTTTATACGTACTATGACTTTAAATTTTATAAGTTTTTTACTAGATAACTACACTTAATAAAATTTTGTTGTAAACTGAACTTAATGAAACTAATACAATGGCGGTATGCTTAGGTGACTGAAAAATCTAAAGCTACAGATAAAAAGTTGAAACAAGCTATTGATGCTCGTATGGCAGTAGAAACTGCGCGAAAACACCAAGTTGATATTTTATCTAATTTAGCTGCAAAATTGTCTTTGAGCTGTAAAGGCCTAGACACAGAGCTTGATAATAGATTAGCTAGGTTTCGTTCTGCATTAGTAAAAGGGGTTAGTTTTGAAGATTTGTCACCACTAATTGACGAACTGGTTGGCTTATTACAAAACCAAGAGGCAGTTCAACTAGCTCAGCAAAGAGACTTATTTACGAGTGTTCAAAGCGCAGGTAAGCAACTACAAAAAACAAAAGGCTTACCAGATGAAACGCGTCGTACTTTGCGTCACTTGTTAGATCATGAAATAAATAACGTTCAGTCTACGCACGACTATATTCCTTTATTAGATCAACTCATTAGCTTTTATCATCAAGCTCTTCAAACCAAGCTCTCAGCAAATCAAGGTGAAGACAGCTCTGTATCCTCACAAATGGCAAAACAATTGTTAGAGCTTGCCAATGAGTTAGTACTTGAAGATGAGTCGACGGATCAAATAAAAGTAATAAAAAATACAATCACTGATAGCGACAGCCTAGAAAACCTTCTTGATGCTGCAATAAAAATAATAAGCGTTGTCGTAAAAAATATTAATAAAGAGCGTCAGTCAGCTCAAAGTTTTTTAACTTCACTTAATCAGACATTAGAAGAGCTACATCACTCGATTGTATCTACCAGTAAACACTCTGAATCAATGAATGTTGAGTTTAATATTTTAAACAAAAGCATTGAAAGTAAAATTAAAAATCTCAATGAGCAAACTCAACAAGCCACCTCAATCTCATCGTTAAAAGAGCTTGTTGATAACGAATTAAAATCTTTGAGTGAAGACTTCATCGCCAAAGAAAAATTAGAACAAGAAGACCGTCAAATGCTTGTTTCTAGTTTTGATAGCATTACAAAACGAATTGTTACCCTAGAAAGCAAGCTAACAACGTATAAAAAGCGCTTAAACGAACAACGTTTTAAAAGCTTACTTGATGGGCTTACTAAATTACCTAATCGCGCAGCCTTTGACGAGCGCTACAATCATGAAATGCACCTATTTAATGTGCAACCATCAGATGTTACCCTTGCGGTGATTGATGTAGACCATTTTAAATCAATAAATGACCGATTTGGCCATACAGCGGGTGATATTACATTACAGGTTATTTCTAAAGCTTTGCAAAAGTCGGTAAGAAAATCTGATTTTATAGCCCGTTACGGCGGTGAAGAATTTGTATTATTAATGCCGGGTGTATCGCTAGAAAACGCCGCACTTCCGCTTGATAAGGTTAGAAAGGTTATTAAAAATATTCCTTTTAAATTTAGAGAAAAACAAATAGAGATCACTATTTCTGTTGGTGCGACTCAATTTAAAAAAGGCGATACCCCGCTCAAAGCATTTGATAGAGCAGATGACGCCCTTTACGAAGCAAAAAATTCTGGTCGGGATCGCCTTTGTACTAGTAAGTAATAAATTACAAACGTTGTTTATTTATTACCACGCAGTTTACTATTTTAGCCTCAAGGAGAACGCCGATGTTAATACAGTTAAACCCAACAGGGGTTTTAGATTTACTGTCGCAATTAGAAGTTGATTTATTAGAGCAATCTTCCGCTAGCGAGCGTTATAAGTTATTTAGAAACTGTGCGCTTGCAGTTCTTAATGTAGGTAGCCATACCGACTCAAGCAACGAAATTTATGACAAATATCAAGACTTTGACATTCGATTAGTTAGCCGTGAGCGCGGTATTAAAATTGAACTTGAAAACCCACCCGAAACAGCCTTTGTTGATGGCGAAATAATTACAGGTATTCACGAACATATCTTCTCTGTTATTCGTGATATTTTATTTATTTGCCAAAAATATGAAAAGGATCTCAAAGAGCAAAAAGCTATCACACATATGGTTTTTGATATGCTTAGAAATGCAGGCGCTCTGAGAGTAAATAGCGAGCCAAGCATGATCGTTTGTTGGGGCGGCCACTCAATTAACGAAATTGAATACAAATACACTAAGCAAGTTGGCTACGAGCTTGGCCTACGTGGTTTAAATATTTGTACTGGTTGCGGCCCTGGTGCCATGAAAGGCCCAATGAAAGGTGCAACTATTGGTCATGCTAAACAGCGAAACACCGATAATCGTTATTTAGGGTTAACGGAGCCAAGTATTATTGCTGCTGAGCCACCAAACCCGATCGTTAATGAACTTGTTATTTTACCTGATATTGAAAAACGCTTAGAAGCATTTATAAGAACAGCCCACGCAATTATTATTTTCCCTGGTGGTGCAGGTACAGCTGAAGAATTACTATACCTTTTAGGGATTTTACTTCATCCAGATAACGCTAAGCAGTGTTTACCTGTAATTTTAACAGGGCCAAAAGAAAGTGAAGCGTATTTTAACGAGCTTTGCCAATTTATTGAAATGACTTTAGGCACGCAAGCACTCGATAAATTTGAAGTGATCATAGATAACCCTGAACTCGTTGGCCAAAAGCTAAAGTCTGCCATGGCAAGTGTACGAAATTACCGTAAAAGTGAAGGTGATGCTTATTACTTTAATTGGACACTTAAAATTGATAACGACTTTCAGCAACCGTTTGCCCCTACTCACGAAAATATGGCAAACCTCGACTTACACCTTGAACAACCCAAGCAACAATTAGCGGCTAATTTACGCCGTGCGTTTTCAGGTATAGTTGCCGGTAATGTAAAAGATGAAGGTATAAAAGCCATTAAACAAAATGGGCCTTATATTTTAAGTGGCGAGCCGGCCTTAATGACCGATATGGATAAACTACTACAAGCATTTGTTGACCAAGGTAGAATGAAACTCCCTGGTAGTAAATATATTCCGTGTTACAAAATAAAAGCATGAGTTATATAGTTTGAAACCCCAATTACTTCTAATTGATGCGCTTAATTTAATTAGGCGCATTTACGCTGTTGATGCTAATCAAAAACACCACAGTGATGCACAAATGATTGAAGCATGCTGCTCACGTGTTGCCCACGCATGTAAAAAACTACTTAAAAGTAGTAATGCAACACATGCTATTGCGGTCTTTGATGGAGATAGAAGCTGGCGATACCATTTTTACAAAGATTACAAACATTCACGCGCACCAATGCCGCAAATGTTAAAAGACGCATTAGTAGATTTTAAAACGGCAATAGAACAAACTGGCATTGTTGTATTTGAACCCGTTAACGATGAAGCTGACGATATAATAGCAACGCTTGCTTACAAGGCCTCCAGTAATCAAATAAGTAACATTGTAGTATCAACGGATAAAGGGTTTTTACCACATATTGGCTCTTACATTACCGTTTACGATTACTTTAAAAAGTTATACCTTGACGAGACAAGTATAAAAGAGCGTTTTGGAGTAGAGAAAAACAAGCTGGTTGATTTTTGGGCTCTAGCAGGCGATAAAACCAATGATATACCTGGCGTTAAAGGTATTGGCACAAAGTCTGCGCAGCAGTTAGTAAATAACTATAGTTCTATTGAGCAAGCGCTAGAGGATGACTCTTTAACCCCTAGTATTAAAAATAAGCTTGCCGCTCATATGGATATGTATGTTATTTCAAAACACTTAGTTAGTTTGCGTACCGATATAAATTTAGGCTTTAGTTTAAAGCAGTTAAGACTAGGGCGTGTTGTTCTTTGATGGTTGAATTTGCAGCAGTGTGTTTGGTTTTTAGGCAAGGCGAAGCCTATGAAGTGTGGTTACT
>NZ_PNCW01000072.1:0-47028 GCF_005886985.1 Pseudoalteromonas sp. S3178
TAGCAAACTGTGGGAAGTCCACATAACGACCACCTACAATTGCAGTGATGTTATCAAAGTCTAAGTAGGCTGAAATATAAACAGCGGCTGTATCTTCAACTACGTTACGGTACGCACTTTCTTGAAACTCTTGGTTGTCTGAAAGGCTTCCTGTTGTTGCTAAGTTAGTTCCTGCAAGCAACTGTTGTAACTGAGCGTAAGTATTCGCTGGGTTAGATAAACCGTTGTAGCTTAAAAACGTGAGTAGGTCGTTTTGTCCTGAACTACCTAATTGATCAAATGAGTTATCGTGGCTAACAGTTGTAAAGCTATTTGAAAACGCAGCATTGTAATCATCTACCCATAAAGTCGCTAATGAACCGTCTGAGTCATTAAATGCATTTTTATAAATGTCTTTAATTTCAACTTTGTATTGCTCGTACTCGTAATCTCGGTTGGTAACACGTACACCGGTTTTTATTTTAGATACCCAGCTTAAGCTGCTGATAGGTTCAAACATTTCTACATCAAAACGAATAGCTGTTTCTTCGTTATCAGTTCTTCTATCTTCACTTTTAAATGTACGTAATGCTAAGTTTTGTGGGTCTGTAAATGCGTTTGGATCTGAGTGAATAATACTTGGGAGTTTATTACCGTCTTGTGAAAAAGCGCCATCGTATAAATGGTTTACTAAATCAACGCCACCGCTTGCTTCAAATGTCGATTTTTCGATTGGGCGAAGAGTAAATTCAGAATCAGGTCTTACGCTTTCAGATGATGCAACAGCAATTTCACCAGAAATTTTTATATTATCAGTGATATTCCATTCTGCACCAAGTGCATTTGAAAACGAGTCAGTTTCTCTAAAGTCACTGTATGTTTTAGGAATACCAAATTCGTTTGTTAGTGTGTAGTTATTTACGCCGTTAGCACCTTGAGTTGTGTTTGCATCTGTTGATAGTGAACCTGCTACACCCAAAATAGAGTTACCAGCTTGTTCGCCTGAGCGTTTAGTACCGCTTAAATCAAGGTACACCATGCCATTACCAGATTGAGGTGCCCATTGCAGAGATAAATTTACAGCGGTGCGTTCACGTTTTTCTACGTATTGCTCAACACTGTGCTCGTCGCGTACGATAGCGTTGCCACTTGGTGTATTACCTTCTTGGCCGTTAATTTCAATATCTTGAGGCTTAACACGGCTTGAAGTTTCATCTTGACGAATTTCACGATCTTGATATGAAAACATCACAATAGCGCCAAACGTACCCATTTCGTCAAAGTCCCAATTGTCGCCAATTGAACCACTAAAAATAGGGGCTACATTTTCGGTTTTATCTGCGTATTCGCCATCAATCGAAATAGCACCTGTTAGTTTATCTAACTCTAATGGGCGAACTGTTTTTAAGCTAACGGTTCCGCCTAGCGCACCTTCAATCATGTCTGCGGTAGGTGATTTAACAACTTCTACGGTTTTTAAGAAACTTGAAGGGTAATCTTGTAGGCTAATACCATCACGCGAGTCACCAATGGTAGAGCGGCCATTTAATTCAACGCGGTTTTGCGGTAAGCCACGAATCGATACACTGTCACCCACACCAAAATCGGTATTAATAGATACACCTGTAATACGTTGAAGTGCTTCAGCAATATTATTATCAGGCAGTTTACCAATATCCTCTGCAACAACAGCATCTACAATACGTCCGTCAGTACGCTTAAGCATTGCAGCCGCTTTCATACTGCCTAACATACCTTTTACTTCAATAACTTCTATATCATCAGTTGGTATATCTGAAGTTGTCGGCGCTTCCTGTGCTGAAATAGTAGAAGACGCCATTAATAAAAGGGCAGCAGCGCTGAGTGTTGTTGAGCTACTTTTTTGGTGTTTATTAATTAGCGATGAAGTAATTTGATTGAGTTTCATGTATCTCTCCCGTTGGGGTACGACTTGCGTCATTGTGTGTGTTGCAATATGGTTTGGTTAACCAATTTTGTTGTGTTTGATCTGTTTGTGTCATACAGATTGTGTGGTTGAAATTAGTACAATTTAAATTTTATTACAACCTTTGTTTACCAAAATTTCATAAAATGTATTACAAATTATTATTAAATTTACTTAAAGTTAATTTGTTCAATGAGTTATGATTGATGGAATGTTTAAATAATATTTAATATAAATTGGAAAATAACCATTACCAGAGCCATTTTATATATGATTTGTAATATTTAATGAGGTATTTATGACTAACTTAAATTTTTTATGTAGGTATTTAGTGTGTTAATTATGTGCCTAAATTGGCTATTACTATTCTTAATAGATTAAGTAAACCTAAAATTGTTACGATTAAATAACTAGGTTGAAATTACTGGTTTTTATTTACGTTAATTATTTGGTAATACCAATTTTCTATTGTGTTTAATTTATATTTATATTATGGATATGTGGTGGGGTGTTGTACAAAATGGTAAATGAGCTTATTTTTTGCAAAAAAAAGCCCCGCACAAATGCAGGGCTTGTATAGATTAAAAATTTTAGCTTTGCAGTTGGCCTGTAGCTGATTCAATATGAGCACGTACAAACCATTGAAATTGCTCTAAGTCAGCTAATTGGCTAGTAATCATATCTTCAGAAACAGGATCTAGCTCTGAAAGCGTTTCGATTGCTTTACGGTGATCGCCATTAATACCGTTGTACACTTTATCAAGTGCACCTAAATGCTCGGTTACTAAACCTTTACCAACAGAATATTCATTCCATGAGCGACGGTCTACTATCGATTGCGGCGTTCCAACGGGTATACCGCCAAGGGTCGCAATTCTCTCCGCGATTGTATCTGTCATTTCGCGTACAGCTTCAACTTGTGGGTCTAACATTTCGTGTACGCCAATAAAGTTAGGTCCAACTACATTCCAGTGAATATGTTTTAAAGTAAGCTGTAAATCAATAAGCGCAACCATACGGTTGTCGAGTGTGGCAATTGTATTTTGCGCTGCATCGTTATCCATTCCGGGTGCTGTAAATTCGGCTACTTTATTTGTATTACTCATAATGTCTCCTGTTATGTGATTTATTGTTTATAAATCTAATTACAAACATGACTTGGTATTAATAAAGCAATACATATGCCGAATTTTTTAATTTATATAACAGGCTGTTTTATATGGATATAATTTAAATTTAAGTTTTTATTAGACTTTAAATAAAATGTGCTTATGAATTATCTGCAGCTCCTTTGTAAATTATGCACACTGCTAATTAGCCCCGCAAATATAAAGCAGAACTAAGTAGATCCTAATATTTGTATTGGTTACTTTTTTTAATCTAATCTCTTTTTATTATTTACCTACTTTAGTTAGTGAATACTCACTGGTATACTCCTGCCGCATTTTAATTGGGGTTCTGTTAATAATTTATGAATTTTTTAAAAACACTGTTTACAACATTTATACTGCTTTTGTCGCACTCAGCATTGGCAGAAAACTGGAGTGTTACACAGCTCCATACAAATTTTGGTGATGCTTTAAACCCATTTACTGGGGAGTCGTCATTTACACGCACATACACCATAGAGCATGCATCTGAGCATGACTTAGGTGATAACTACTTATTTATCGACTTTTTAAACGACAGCCTTACCGATGGTTTTCAAGATACGGGTATTTATGGCGAGTGGTACACAACACTTAGCCTATCTAAAGCTCTTAATACTTCATTAAGGTATGGTCCAATAAAAGATACAGGTTTAGTGTTTGGTATTAATGCAGGCGAAGAAGGCTTAATGAAATACACGCCTGGCGTAAAACTAAGTTGGGATGCCCCTGGGTTTGATTTTTTAACCACTACTTTTGCTGGATACATCGATGCTAACGGCGGTATACAAAAAGATCAGCTAGCTAAGCAAGATAACAGTATTTTTGTAGATCTTGCATGGGGCGCACCTTTTTTGTTAGGTAGCCAAGCATTTTATTTTACTGGCCACGTTGAATATATTTCAGGGCGTGATGACGAGCAAGGCAGCAAAGTAAACGAATGGCTACTCGCGCAGCCCGCAGTGCATTGGGATGTTGGTCAAAACTTTAATTTAGAGGCCAAGCAATTAATGGTTGGGGTTGAATGGCGTTATTGGTACAACAAGTTAGGTACTGATGAAATAGAAAACCAACCATTTTTACATGCTATTTGGGTTTTTTAAGTAGTATGTTTTAAGCATTTTAAAACGAATAAAAAAATAGCGCCTTAGGCGCTATTTTTGTTTACTGTGGTTGTTAACTCATGTGGTTGGTATAGCTTTATTCGTATCCGCGAGGTTTTTTAGTTTTAATAACTGCGATATAGGCATGCCAGCTAGCGTAGCTAAGTAGCGGCATAATGATAATAAACCCCGTTGCCCCGGTAGCAAAACCAATGGCTACCAATAAAAATATACAGATTGACCACACTACCATGGCTGCAAAGTTAGTTTTTACTGCATTCATAGAGCTGATCACTGCTGTCATTATATCAACGCGTCGCTCCATCATAATTTGTGGGGCAAATGCCGAAAGCGAAAATACCGTTACTAGCAGTACTCCACCTATAATACTGCCTAGTGTTAAAAACGCCGATAGCTCTTCAAAGGTTGGGTTGGCGTGGCTTGGGTATAAAGCGTGTACTAATGCAGCTAAGCGCATCCAAGCAATCATTATTACCATAAGCAATATAGCAAAACCCCATTCACCTACAGGGTTTCTAAACATCGACTTAATAGAGTGGGCAAACGTTGGTTTGTGGCCTTTTTCAAGTTCCCACGCTACATCGTAAAGCCCTGCTGCAAATGCCGGACCTATTAAAGCAAAGGCAACTGTTGCCGGTAAAATAACGAGGTAGGTGCCTGTAAACACAGCTGAATAAACAATAGCAACAGGAATAAGCGTAAATATAACCCCGTAAATGAGGCTTAGTATGGGCGCGCGTGCCATGTCTTTAAATGCAAGCGCTAACCAATGAAAGGCGGCAAAAGTATCAACCTTATTACACTCAATACAGCGTGCAAATTCGGTATTTTTATTAATAGTATTTGTTGTTGGCATAACAATGTTCCTTAACAAGGTGTCTATTAAAGGTTTAGAACACATTGGCTTTATTTACAAATTGAACAATATATACGCAAAAACATTAGGCTTTTCTCACTTTATATTCACAAATGTGATTTTTAAGCTTTATTACTGCGTAAAAAGTAATGCGCTTAGCTTTAGGTCGTTGTAAAGTCGTATTTTGGTTAATAAAAGGTTAATATGTCGGCGTTATAATGTTTTAAAAATTTACAAACAGTTCAACAGGAAAAAAAATGGACGACATAATAAATAATCTTGATGTAAATCAGTACTTACCTGCGGCAATAGATTGGGCAACTAATATTTTGCTAGCAATTATTATTTTACTTTTAGGCTTATGGTTAGCAGGTAAAGTAAGAGGCATAATTATAGGTTTGTGCCACAAGTATACTCACTTAGACGATACACTATTTCGCTTTTTAGGCAGCATGGCTCGCTACATTATTTTAGCGTTTGTGTTTATTGCAGTGTTAAACCGTTTTGGTGTACAAACGGCTTCAATTATTGCGTTGTTAGGCGCTGCAGGTTTAGCAATTGGTTTAGCATTGCAAGGTGCTATGTCTAACTTAGCTGCAGGCGTAATGTTACTTATATTCAGACCTTATAAAGTGAATGATTTTATTGAAGCAGCAGGGCGCTTTGGTAAAGTAACTGAAGTAGATATGTTTACTACAATTTTGCAAACGTTCGATAATCAACAAGTTATTATTCCAAATAGCCAGATTTGGGGTGCGCAAATTATTAACCACTCACACCACCCAATTCGTGGTGTAGATATGCACTTTGGTGTGGCATACGATGAAAACACCGACGCAGTACGTAAAGTAATAGATAGTGTGTTAGACGCACACCCACATATTTTAAAAGACCCAGCACCATTTGTAGAAGTAGAAACCCTTAACAACAGCTCAGTAGACTTTTTAGTAAGGCCATTTTGTAAAGGTGAGCACTACTTTGAAATTTTATACACAGTGCCGGAGCTTATTAAAAAAGCCCTTGATGAAAACAATATAGAAATTCCATTCCCGCATCGTAAAGTTATTTTAGTTAACGAGAATAAAGATTAGCTAAATCTAGAACTACATAAATCTAAGAGCACTTTTACGTGCTCTTTTTTTTCTGAAAAAGTTACATACCTGTGTAACTTTTTCTTTTTTTAAACCCTCTAAATACTACTTTTTTGCCTGTGTGGGCCTTTTTTACTAGGTTGGATGGCTGGTCTTTATTTTGCATTTGCATAGTCGCTTTTAGTTTTAAAGCTCATAAAAACTATCGACCCATTAAATCAAATTGTATGAAGGACTAAACATGGCTGAATCATTTAAATACTCAGGTAATAAAGGGCATGGCGGCGAATTGCATCAAAAGGCATCGGATGAACACCCTACCATGACCACCGCGCAGGGCTGCCCTGTAAGCGACGATCAAAACTCATTACGTGCGGGCAAACGTGGCCCCGGATTATTAGAAGATCATATAATGCGCGAGAAGATCTTTCACTTTGATCATGAGCGCATTCCGGAGCGAGTAGTGCATGCTAGGGGTTATGGTGCGCACGGATATTTTGAAACTTACGACACGCTTGAAGATTTAACGTGTGCAGATATTTTTCAGCGAAAAGGTGAAAAAACGCCTGTGTTTACTCGCTTCTCTACGGTTGCTGGTAATAAAGGATCACCAGATTTAGCGCGTGATGTACGCGGTTTTGCGGTTAAGTTTTATACCCAAGAAGGAAACTGGGATTTAGTGGGTAACAATATACCAGTATTCTTTATTCAGGATGCAATGAAGTTTCCTGATTTAATTCATAGCGCTAAAGCCGAGCCTGATCGTGGTTTTCCGCAGGCGCAAACAGCACATGATAACTTTTGGGACTTTGTGAGCTTGTCACCTGAGTCAATGCACATGGTTATGTGGGCAATGTCTGATAGAGCTATTCCGCGCTCTTTACGCTTTATGGAAGGCTTTGGTGTTCATACCTTTAAATTTATTAATGCCAAAGGCGATGAAAAATTTGTTAAATTTCATTGGAAGCCAAAAGGCGGTATGCAATCGGTAGTATGGAACGAAGCACTTAAGCTTAACGGCGCCGATCCTGATTTTCATCGCAGAGATATGTGGGAATCTATTGGCAATGGCGACTTCCCTGAATGGGAGTTAGGTGTGCAAGTGTTTGATCAGCAGTTTGCTGATGAGTTTGAATTTGATGTTTTTGATGCCACTAAACTTATTCCTGAAGAGCAAGTGCCAGTTCAAATTGTTGGCCGCATGGTGCTTGACCGTGTTGTAGACAACTTTTTTGCAGAAACAGAACAAGTTGCCTTTTGTACTCAAAATATTGTACCAGGGCTCGACTTTACGCCCGACCCGTTACTGCAAGGTCGTAACTTTTCATATTTAGATACTCAAACTAAGCGTTTAGGTGGGCCTAACTTTACGCACATTCCGGTCAATGCTCCTAAATGCCCAATGCGTCATTTTCAGCAAGATGGCCACATGGCAATGCACAATCCAAAAGGGCGTGTAAATTACGAACCAAACTCGTGGAGCGGCGACGAAAATAACCCGCGCGAATGCCCTGTACATGGCTTTAAAAGCTCAAGCGAGCCTGAAGTAAGCGGCGGTGATAAACTACGTTATCGCTCAGAAACATTCAGCGATCACTACAGCCAAGCACGCCAATTTTATTTAAGCCAAACAGACGTTGAGCAAGCGCATATTCAATACGCGCTAGTGTTTGAGCTTTCTAAAGTTGAACATTTACCAATACGTGAGCGTGTAGTTTCGCACTTACTTAATATAGACGACACGTTAGCACAAGAGGTTGCCAAAGGCTTGCGCTTACAAGAAATGCCAGAGCCGGCAGAAGCAGCATTGCCAACTCGCGATGACTTACCTACTTCAGATGCACTTAGTATTTTAAAAAATGCGCCCAACACCTTTAAAGGCCGTAAGTTAGGTATTTTAGTAAGCGATGGCTTTGACGCTGATATTTTTGCTTCAGTTGTCAATGAACTTGAAGCCGAAGGTGCAAACTTTGAAATTATTGCAGCGCAAGTTGGCGGCGCATGTTGTAGTAAAGGTAAGCATATTGCAGCGGACCAAGTAATTAATGGTGGCCCTTCGGTACTGTACGATGCAGTAATGATACTGGCGACTCAAGAGGGCGCTGAAAAACTTGCTGGCATTCCTGAGGCCAAAGACTTTGTAAACGATGCATTTGCTCATATGAAATACATTGGCTATACGCAAGAGGCTGTGCCTTTATTTAAAGCGGCAGGCCTTGATGGAAAAGCAGATGATGGTTGGATAGATTTAGAGGCGCATTCAGCCGATAAGTTTATAAATACATTACGTAATTTAAGATACTGGAAACGTTAATAAGCCAATGATTAAAAAACCACAGCATGAATTGTTGTGGTTTTTTTAAGCTCACCTAGCTAAGGTATTAATTCAAGCCAGCAATAAAATTGGATTTATTATGAAGCTTAATGGCGCTTGCCAGTGTGGCGAAGTGAAATTTACGGTTAACTCAAAGCACCCTTATCCTTACAATTTATGTTACTGCTCTATTTGTCGTAAAACCGCTGGGAGCGGCGGATTTGTTATTAATTTAAGCGCAGAGTATAAAACGCTTGAAGTGCAAGGGCGTGAACACATCACTGTTTACCATGCAAAAATAGGCGATAAAGTCAGCCCAGCAGAGCGTCATTTTTGTAAGCATTGTAGCGTTAACTTGTGGTTATATGATGCACGTTGGCCAAAGCAAGTTCATCCCTTTGCTGGTGCAATAGATAGTGAGTTACCCATACCGCCAGAGCGCACTCATTTGATGCTTGGTAGTAAAGCAAATTGGGTAAATGCGCCCATTAATGAAGGTGATAAGCAATTTGAAGAGTACCCTGATGAAAGTATCGCTGCTTGGCATCAGCGTTTAAATCTCGAAAAGTAACGCAATTTTTTGTATGAGCTAAGCTTAAGTGTAGAGGCAATTAAACGCATATTTAGTTACTTAAAAATTAAAGAACACCGCGTAAGTAAAGGAGAACATTATGGCAGTTTCAGCAATCCCAAAAGGGTTTACTTCAATAACACCTTATTTAATTATTGATGGCGCTCAGCAAGCCATTTGCTTTTATTGCGATGCATTTGATGCACAACTTGTTATGCAAATGCCTTTACCTGAAGGTGGTATTGCACATGCTGAAATTATCATTGGTGACTCCCATATTATGATTTCAGATTCATGCCCAGATGAGTCTTTTAAAAGCCCAAGTGAGCTTGGTGGCACACCTGTAAGCTTAATGCTGTACGTTGAAGACGTAGATGCAGTTTTTAATAAAGCCATAGAGCTAGGTGCCACGCAAATACGCCCAGTGCACGACCAATTTTATGGCGACAGAGCGGGCACTTTACAAGACCCATATGGCCATATGTGGACCATAGGCACACACAAAGAAGATTTAACAGATCAAGAAATTAATCGAAGAATGGCTGACTTAATGTCAAAAGAGCAAGATGCATAAAGCAGCTTGCTCTTTGGAGATTAGAATATATTAACAATTAAATTTGTGTATCTATTAAAGTTCTAATTTCATTTAGTGTGGTTTCTTTAACTATTTTGCCGTTTTCAAAAACAACCACTAATAGGCCTTTAGATTCTTCTTGCTCGGTTACGTCATCAAATAAAGTGAGTTCGCCATTTACTCTGTCTATTTTTAAGAGCCCTTTAGCCGATTTTTTCTTTGAATCAGTTTTTGGGTCTTTAAAAATAGCTAAACGTTCACCTGCTTTAACTACACTTGTTGCTTTTACAGCAGAGCCATGTGTATCACGTGTTACGTATTGATAGCTGTATGAGCCAATACCAAGTACGACTTTTGAAGCGAAGCCTTTATCTAATAAGCGTTGTAAAATTTGGCGTTGGCGAATTAGTGTTATTGCGTCACCATATATAGCACCAATATGCTCATCAAGCAGTTTATAGCCTTTAGATGATATTGTGCCGCCAAATGTATCCCATAGGCACTCTATAAGCCCTTTAACTTCACATTCCATTAGCTCAATAGTGTTGCTATCTTCAAATCCATAATATTGACCATTAAAGCGATACGCTTCATAGCCTTTATTAATAACGTCAGCTTCAGCTTCTTTTTGTGTTTCAAATAACTCCTTGTAATCAGATATTGGTGAAACTTTGTAACCCGTTAATACTTTAACAGGGTCACCTGAGTCGGGGCGTATAACTAAGGTGCCATCGCGCGCCATTATTTCGCTTTTTAGCTGAGGCAAGTAGTCAGTAACAAGTGTCCAAAAGTCCCATGTGTCAGACACAACACTTAAAATCCCTTTTGGTGATTGCTCTTTCATTAAGTACTTAAAAAACTCTATTTCACCTTCCATAATCCATGAACAGGTAACCGAATGTTCAGTTGCATCTACAGAGCAGCCAACTAGCTCGTTATCTACATTTGCTCCGTAATATTTTTCTGCAAATAAAACAGCGGGTATGGTATCTGTACCTACCAGTCCTGATGCTAAATGGCCAAAGCCACTCATTGCCGCAGCGTGTTTGCCAAACATACCTCTAAAGCTAAAGTCATGGCCTTGAAATGGAACAAACTCCATAGGCGTCCCTGTTTTTTGTGCAAACTCTTTGAATACTTTTAAATATGCAACAGAGGTTGTAGCGCTGGTTTGTATTGGCCAGTTTTCGCAGCTCAATACAGTTTCAATCATATTCGTTAGCCATTGAAAGCCAGCTTTAGTGTTTACTATCGTCATAGGTGGAACTAAATAAGGGACTAATGTTCCCTCTGGTAACGCTTTAATTTTTAATGGTAAGTAGCCTAAATCATGTAAATCTTCTAAATACTTTACATCAACTGTATAGCCAAGCATTGAGCTCATTATACGTTTATGGTTAGCAACGGCAGTTGCTTTATCTAGTTTAAAAAACTCATTCCATTCTTCTAAAAGATAACTTTTAATAAAGTATTGAAGACCAACAAACGCAACTTTATCGTTATTCTCTATGTTGCTAAGTTTTCCGCTTCTTGATGTAAAGTTTGCATATACTTCACTTACATCAGGGTGATAAGCACGGCTATGAAATTCTTTATAAACATCTTTTTGCATACTTGCAGCTGTAATAGTCATGGTGTTTTCCTTACATCTCAATTATTTGTAAACTAATGGTGTTACTATTTTTAAACTCATTAGCCGGTTTAAACGAATCAGTTGTATAAATGCGCTCTATTAGGCCTTCAAAAACATCAAGCCCCTTTGAAAAAATACCGTGAGTTATAAAAAGAGAAACTTCAGCAGCACCATTGCTTTTTAGTACCTTTGCAAGTTCAATAAACGTTCTGCCGCCATCACAAATGTCATCAGCAATAAGTACGTTTTTACCTTTAACATCGCCAATAATTTCTGTTTTTATTATTTCACCAGTTTTTAAGTTTCTTACTTTTTGAGCTTGAATAACCTCAGGTACGCCATCGAATTTTTCTGAAATTTTAATCGTTTTTTTACTTGCCCCAGCGTCAGGAGAAATAAGTGTTAGTTCGCCTTTTGCTAAACGTTGGCTAAGCTCTTCACAGCGTCCAAGTAACGAAATTTGCTCAACATTAGTTACTCTATTAATTAAAGCAGGGGATACATCGCTATGCGCATCCCAAATAGTAACCTTTGAAAAGTGTAAGCTATTAATAAAATTTGCCATAACAGCAGCGCCTAGCGCTTCTCCTTCAACGCATACTCGGTCTTGGCGTGCATAAGGAAAGTAGGGAATAGCAAGTTCGATAGGCGTGCTTTCATTTGTTAATCTTTTTAACGCATCAACAGCAATCATTAATCTAACCATTTTTGAAGAATTGGTTAGTCGTTCAAAAATCTCTATTTTGATAGAGTCTGAAAAATTAGCAGTGTTGAATCTGACATGCTCTTCACCACCTGAAAAAGTAAAGTGATCATAATCAACCAACGATTTACTTCCTGTTGAGTTATAGCTAAATATTTTCATTTTTTGTCCTTTTAATGTTTGTGTCCTAGCGACACAATAAGGCTATCAAATGTACCTATAGTAATCAAGCTGTTTTTTAAGCTAAATTACTGAGCTAATGATATGTCTGTAATTTTACGGTAGGTTGAAATTGAGATGTGTTTAATTTATTGTGTCATTAAGACATTAACTTTGCATGGGCATGCAATGACTAATCATTACGATATTACTGAGTACAAAAATCCATTATTTACAGTCGACAGTGTGTTATTTACTGTTAAAAACGGTGACCTAAAAGTACTGATGGTTAAGCGTGCTAGCGAGCCATTTGCAGGTCGGTGGGGGCTGCCAGGTGGGTTTGTTGACGTAGATATTGACGATAGCGTAAGTATGACGGCGCTTAGAAAGCTTAAAGAAAAAACCAGTGTGGCGCCTCAATATTTAGAGCAGTTGCAAACATACTCAGGTATTAATCGAGATCCTAGAGGGTTTAGTGTCACTTTAGTTTATTTTGCTTTAATTGCAGAGGCTCAAGTATCAACCCATATAGAAACGGTTGATGATGCAAAGTGGATAGATATAGATGAAGTAAATAATTTGCCAGTAGCTTTTGATCACAAGTATATTATTGAGCAAGCTAAAGCGCGTTTAAAACAAAAAGCATTGTACTCAATGGCGCCGGTTTATTGTTTGCCAGAGCATTTTACCGTAGGGCAATTTAAGTCAGTCATTGAAACCATTATAGGTAAACCTGTTCAGCGTAAAAGTATAATAAGGCGCATTGAAGCTGCTGGTATGTTTGAAACACTAGATGAAAAAGTTAAATCTGGCGGTCGCTTAGCACAGTTATACAAAGTAAAAGCCGGCGTTGATATTGTAAATTTCGAACGTAATTTAAGTGTCTAACTTTAAATGGAATTAAATTTTGAGTAGTAAAAACGTCCTCTCGTATTATCGCGATTGCTACAAAGAAGATAGCGCGGATTTAAATTTATGGAATCTAAATAAATTAAAAAAAGAGGATCGCTTTGTTCTTCAAGGCCGAGATGATTTAGGTTCTGGATTTTTACCACGTCTTCCAATTCCTGCTGATTTTGCTAAGCAAATGATGAAGCGTGTAGAAGTCTATCAGCGAGAACGGGTACTACTTTATGCACGCTTTATATTAGTTGGTAATCTTGAGGTTAAGGGGGAGTTGAAACAGGTTGTTTCGCCTATCTTATTTAATGAAGCTGTTATAGAAAAAGAACAGGATGACTATTACTTTTCTCTTACTGACGCTCAACCGGACATAAATGAATCATTAACTCAACTATTAATACCACAGGGTAACAAGCTTACAAGTATCGATGAAACGGCTGATATTCAGTCAGCTTATTTTTGGACCTCATTATTAAAAGAAAGCCCGATAGCACTGAACCTATTTGAGCTTTTAAACTACCCTGAACTTGCCAATTACGACGAAATAAAAAAAGCCTTAAAAAGTAAAACCCCAACACTTTTACCTGCTTCTATGCTGGTTTTTGCTGAGCGCTCAAATAGTAGCCGAGGTGTTCTACATGAGCTAGAAGAAATCATTGAATCAGATGAACTATCACCGCCTATTAACGGTTTAATTGACACTTTGAAGCCTTCAATTAAAAATAAAAATCTGAAGTACGATTATTTGCCTGGGCTATTATCAGCTTCGCAAAAGAAAGTTATCTCAATTGCCGCAAATATTAATTTAGGCTGTGTTTCTGGACCGCCAGGCACGGGGAAAAGCTACACCATTGCAGCGATTGCGGCTGAGCATATGGCGCGAGGAGAATCGGTGCTTATTGTAGCAAACAATAATCCCGCACTGGATGTAATAGCCGATAAACTTGATGAAAACTTTGGGCTAAGCGATGTATCCATACGCGCCGGACAAAAAGAATTTTTAAAAAAATTAAAAGATTATATTGCCGATTTATTAGCAGGGTACTTAGCGGATGAACAAGATAACCCCGCGCTTATTGAGTCTGAACTAAATAAGCTAAATACCTCATTAAATGAATTAGAACTGCGCTTTAGTCAGTTTTGCCACCGAGCCATAATTAGAGGTAAAAGACTCAAAAATCTTGAAGAAAAGAATATCGAATGGCTTAGCAATTTATACATTAAATTTGCTCGTCGTGGTATTAAGCAATTAGCAAAGCAGTGGTCTTCGTTAGAGCAAATAAATACCCAACAACTTAAAAGAGAAAAACTGGCGAGTAGTTATTTAAGCGCGTTAAAAAATAAAAACCTTAAAGCGCTAATTGATACTCAGCGTAAATCGTTAAACGCATTTAACCAAGCTATTCGTAGTCGCACATCTAAAAGGCAGTTTGAGCTTTTTGATAATATAGAATATGAGTCTTTATTATCGGCTTTTCCGGTGTGGCTCGTAAGTTTAAATACCTTGTATAGAGTACTCCCGTTAAAAGCCGAAATGTTCGACTTAGTTATTATTGACGAAGCGACACAATGTAACATCAGTAGTTGTTTACCTGCACTTTATCGCGCAAAAAGAGCGATTATTGTCGGTGATACTAAGCAGTTAAAACATTACTCTTTTTTGGCAAAAAACAAAGAAGCCCAGCTTATGTCTAAGAATAATGTGAGCTTTAGCGATAAAGGCGTTATGAGCTATCGTGATAACTCTATTCTAGATCTGACCTTAAATGCATTAAACGATAATAAACAACTGGCATTTTTAGATGAACATTTTAGAAGCAAGCCTGAGTTAATTAATTTTAGTAACGAACATTTTTATCAATCAAAGTTAAAAATAATGCAGCACAGACCTTGTACAAGTACGGGTAACTTACTGGTACAACGCGTTAATGGAACTCGAGATAGTTCAGGTATTAATCATCTTGAGGCGGACAGTATTATAAACACGATTAAGCAACAAATTGATGATGATAAAAGCGCAGGGATCAGCCATAGCATTGGGGTTGTTTCGCCTTTTAGAAACCAAGCTGATTATATTACCAAAGAGATAGAAACTCACTTTAATGAAGCTGAGATAATAAAGTATAAACTGAGATCTGCCACTCCATTCGGTTTTCAAGGCGAGGAGCGAGACATTATGCTTATCTCTTTTGCGCTAGATAATAATGCTAAAAGAGCTGCGGCTTATATTAATAAAGCAGATGTATTTAATGTGTGTATTACACGAGCGAGGCAAAAACAATGTGTATTTTTATCAATAGATGAAACGCAATTGCCAGAGCATTATTTACTAAGACGTTATATAAGTTCAATAACGCAGTTTGAAGCAACTCACAATGTAACCTCTGATATTGATAAATTTCAGCAAAGTGTTATCTGTGAATTAACTAGTTTAAAAATAGAAACGTGGGCTGGTTACACGATAGCGGGAACGGATGTTGATATTTTATGTCGTTACAATAATCAATACCTCGCAATTAATTTAGTCGGCTTTCCTGGCCCATGGGCTGACTTTTTTGAGCTCGATACCTATAAATTATTTAGCCGCGCCAATATAGAAATACTACCAATTAGTTATGGATTATGGGTTGTAGATAAAAATATGTGTGTAAAATATATCTTTAGTAAAATCCAACTAATACAGTGACTTATAAAAAGGAATTTAAATGTTTTTATCATTATTGAAGCCTGAGTATGGTTACTATGGATTATTTTTGATGAGTATTATTACTTTTCCCACTTTACTTATTTGGGCATATTCTATAAAAAAAGAACGAGTACGGACTAAGGGTTATGATATTGAAGTTGATGCGAGAAATCATAACATGACAGTAGATGAGTTTATTGAAAAAAAATTAAAGGAAGAAGTTAAACCTCTTAGTAATTTAAAACAGCTCGTAAATAATGTCCATGAAAAATTATATGCCATTTTTATAGTTTTATTTTTTTGCATGCCTGTCATCATGGCTGTCTATAGTTCTTCTATATTAATATTTGCAGATAGTTATTTTATTCATTTTCTTATGTATGCAGCTATCTGGTTTGGATATGGATATTTTTTAATGCCTTTCATTGAAGGGGCAGGTGAGGGAGCTATGCTATTCATGCTTCACTATGCTGCTTTCATAATTGTTTTTATTTTTAGTTCGTTAATCGTCATTGCTAGATGGATAATGGGTGTATTGTGGTAATTAAGACCTATATGGGAAGATTTCAAAAACAAAAGGCTCAGCTATTAATAGCTGAGCCTTTTGCTTGAGGGATTAATCATTAGCTCTTACCCAAGACTTATTGCGAGGTACTTTATTTCATCACCATCCATTTGCGGTAAAAAATAAATATCTTGGTACTTAAAATATTGTTGATCGTTAATCGTGACAGCCTCTGCCGAAATAGGGAGAGTGTCGTAGGTTTGGCCTAAATCATAATTTTTAGCACTGCCTACCTTTATAGCCTGATTAACAACTATTTTAGGCTCATCAACTACTCTATAACCATTATTGTCAGCTACATAATAAACGTTTTGATACGCATAGTACGTTGTATTATGACGTTTAAAATACGAGTAATGCTTTGGTAATGAGCGAATTCTTAGGCCTCTTGGTGGCTTAACCACATGGTAGCCTCTTTTCGCTTTACGATAATAAATACCGTCACTGAAGGTAAACGAAATACCATTAAATCTAATTGATGCACTGTTACGCGGTAAATGATTAAAGTAGCGCCCTGGTCTGTAGGTAACTACATTGTGGCGGTTACTTTTTATGTAGGTACGTTTGCGTTTTTCTTGCTTGTAATGCACTACTTTACGTTTTGTTTCTTTACGCTTTTCGCGTTTCTCTTGTTTACGATCTTCCCTTTTGTTTTGTTTATATTCAATACGTTGCTTTTTATCTTCACGGCGTTCATCGCGTTTGTACTGAATACGTTTAGCACGGTCGTTATTAAAATTTTTGCTGTTCTCTCGCTCGTTTGGTGCTCCAAGCGCAGAGCCAGATACTGTGCCAAATGCAAGTAGAGCTGGGAGTAAAAAAGTAAGTTTCATAATATTGCCTCGTGTATGTTTTTACATAACTGGGTTCAATACTAGCGTTTTAAACTGAATGGTAACTGACATGTAACGGCTAACAAGGGGATGTTTACAGCTTTTTACTAACGTTTACTGTTCTTGACACAAGCCAACGCTTTCTCACACTTTTGACGATTTTAGGAACTTTTATAGGCTATAAGTCGCGTAACTAATTGTTACGGCAAGTGCTTTTAACACTTGCCGTAATTTGTATTTAACCTGAACTTTAGATAATAAATTTATCTCGAGCAGCTATTTTCAGCGCTAGCAGCGTTGAATTTACTGAAAATCTCTGGCTAGAGAATAAACCTAAATATCATCATGGTTCAATATGTTAGTAAATCTCTTAATCAGAGTTTAGGTTAATTAGCGTTTTGGTTTTTCGGGTAGGGCTGCTTTTAATTGCTCCAATGGTACGTTAAGTGCTTTTGCTACAACCGCTAAATCGGCATTGGGGCCGCCAGCGTCTTGCATGGCTTGATTTAGTGCCTTTTCGCTAATGCCTAGCTTTTTAGCTGCTTGCGCAAACCCAGGTGGTGACATGCCGCCGCCATTAGGACCACCTGCTTTTGGGCCACCGCCACCAGGTGGTTCATGGCGTGTTATTTCAGTACCTTCGGGCGGTTTAGCACCTACGCCAGCTTGTGCTGTGGTAGTAAAGTTGTTTTGTGCAACCACGCCTTTTAAGCACTTAGGTAAATTAGGGAACGTATTACTGGCATGATAGTGGTAAGTAACTATGCCGTTTTCACCCGTAGGACCTGTGTGGCCATTACAGCTATCTAGCTCGGCAGGGGTTGTACCATCAACTTCTTGGCTTCCGTAAATTGGGTAGCCATCAAAGCCATAGCCAAATAGGGCACTTGGCTTTTGCGCTAAATTATTACAGTTAGCGTTTACATGTTCGTGTTTATATACGCTATCTATATCACTTGCTGTACCGTGATAGTGGTACCAACCACCAGGGTCAATATGGCCCGCGCACGTATCAAGTGCTGGTAAATGCCCAGTTCGCTGCACACTTGGCGCATCTGAAAATATAGGTACACCCGCAAGCGCTATCCCTACTTTAGACACTGTGCCCAAAGCAGTTGATTGCTCAGACATAACAGGGTGAAGTGGCAAAAGGGCGGTAATTTCCACGCTCTTATCTACCGATACATTAATGCATGCATGATCAACTGTTGGGCGAATGGTCGCGTTATCAACAATATGTACGTTGCCGTCTTCGTCATAAAAGGTAAAACCTTGCTCGCTAAGCATGGTTAAAAACGCTTTATCTAATCTATATAAACCTGCGTCTGTGCCATCCCAATCCCAAATTCCGCCAACGTCGTCGAGCGTTTCTGGGCAAAAAGGGCCGACTTCAATGTTGTCGGGCTGATATTTTAAAACAACCTGAGCACATTGGGTTTGTAAGCCGTTTTCAAGCGTACACTCAACAGTTTGTGGCAGCTTTACCATGGCTTTAATATTAAAATCATCGGTATTAATAAGCGTGTTTTTGACTGTTTTTTCTTGAGAGGTAGCTGCTGTATTGTCGTTTTGGGCGTGTTCGCCACATGCAGATAAAAGTACAGCGCTACTTAATATACAAAGTGCTAGTTTAGCTTTTTTTGCGTTAATGCTACTTGCCACCGCTTGAGTGACTTTGGTTAAGCTCATACTTACCCCAAATACTGTTTAATTTCGTGTACCTAAGTATGGCAATAAATTGTGCAAATAAAATGAAAGTTTTAAAAGAGTTATTGATATGTCTAAGATGCATGGCTGGCTTTTAATTAACATTATTGAGCGTGGTTATTAAGTTATTCAATAAAATTACACGATTAAATACAAAGTATAAAAGTACAAGTTAATTACTGCTGTTTTTACTTGCCCAAGGTTTACCTAATAAAGCTCCTTATAGTTAGAGCTCAAAACGCAAAAAGCACAAACCTAGGTTTGTGCTTTTATATTTTACGGTTAAATAATTATATTTTTTCCCAGTAGGGTTCGTCACCAAAGTAGCCGCTAAAGTAGTCTATAAAGGCCCTTACTTTTGGCGCTAATAAACGCGAACTTGGATAAACACTCCAAATAGCGGTGTCGGATGCAAGTGGGTAGTCTTCTAAAATTTGTACCAGCTCACCACTTTGTAGCTTTTTATACACACACCAGCTCGACATTAATGTAATACCTAAGCCTTGTACGCATGCGTCGCGCACGGCTTCACCGTTATCGGCTTGTAATACATTATTGGTTTTAATATTTTGTGGGCCTTCGGGTGTTGTAAACGACCACGTAGTTAAACCATGTAAATTAACACAGGTATGATTTTTTAAATCTTGCGGTGTTTTAGGAGTGCCGTGTTTAGCAAGGTACTTAGGTGATGCGCAAATTAAGCGTTTGTCGCGGGCAACTTTTCGAGCAATTAGGGTTGAGTCGTTTAATGCGGCGTCGCGTATTGCTATGTCAAAACCTCCGCCAACCATATCAATAATGCTATCGCTTAGGCGTAAATCAATTGTCAGGTCGGGGTATTGCTCAATAAAGCCCTCTAGCGCAGGAATAATATGCATACGCCCAAATGAGGCTGGTGCAGTAATACGTAGCTTACCTTGTGGGGTAACACTGCCTATACCTACCGACGCACGCGCCATTTCAATATTAGCAAGTACTTCTTCGGCGTGAGGTAAAAAGGCTTGGCCTTCTTCAGTTAACGACACTTTACGCGTTGTACGGTGCATAAGTTTAACGCCTAGGGTTTCTTCAAGCTTATTCATTTGTGCGCTAGAAACCGCAGCCGACAAGCCTAACTCCTTGCCTGCTAAGCTAATATTGTGTGTTGTTGCTATTCTTACAAACAGATTTAAATGGGCAATATTCATTATCAAATTTTTCAATAAACTGATTATTTAAACAACTATATTATCAAAAGTTAGTTGTGTAAATATACTAGCAGCTTATTCATTGTGACTTTTCCTTTGGCGCTTATTATAAGCGCCTTTTTTTTCTGTTTTTTATCTCGTTTAAATTTTAAATTTAGAGTGAGTCCATTTCATGAATCGTAATACATCATTACTTTCTAAGCATTTATTTAAGCAAACATGGCCTATGTTGGTTTGTTTTCTATTATGGGTAGCCAATTAATCGACAGCATTTTTATTGCTAAATTAGGGGCCGACCCATTAGCCGTAGTGGCGTTTAGTATTGCTATTTTTCAGGTGGTTGTAGGCGTACAAGTAGGGTTAGGTATTGCTGCCACCGCGACTATTTCAACAGCCCTTGGCGAAAATAAACTTAACTACGCGCGCTATTTAGGTAACTTAATTATTGTTATTGGCACACTTGTGGTGACCATTTTATGTGTAGGGCTGTGGTTTTTTCAGCAACCTATTATTTTAATATTGGGTGCTTCGTCTTCATTATTTGAGCTAACCGCGCTTTATTGGTTGCCCTGGCTATTAAGCTGCTGGATTGGAGCTT
Source organism: Pseudoalteromonas sp. S3178 (assembly GCF_005886985.1). Taxonomy (NCBI): domain Bacteria; kingdom Pseudomonadati; phylum Pseudomonadota; class Gammaproteobacteria; order Alteromonadales; family Pseudoalteromonadaceae; genus Pseudoalteromonas; species Pseudoalteromonas sp. S3178. The sequence goes on from NZ_PNCW01000072.1 coordinate 20,577, forward strand.
TGCTTTATATTGGCTACAGTATTTGCCGCGCGCATAACGAAACCTTATTACCTGGGCGTGTAATGGTGCTAACCAGCGTGTTAAATATTGCGCTCGATCCACTTTTTATGTTTACCTTTAATATGGGCTTAGCGGGCGCTGCATGGGCAGCATGCATTGCGTTTTTAACGGGTTTTATTGTTATATTTTATACGCTTATTAAACGAAAGCTAATTACCTTTGAGGTTATAAATAATCGCACAGAACAAGCCGTGCAAGCAATAGCTAAAATGATGGCGCCGGCTTTACTTTCGCAATTTATTCCGCCTATTTCAGCCATGATAGTAACCGCGCTTATTGCCGCTTATGGTGGTTTTGCTGTAGCGGCTTGGGGGCTTGCAAACCGAATTGAATATATAGCAATTATTTTAATTTTAGCGCTTACCATGGCCTTGCCGCCCATTGTGGGTAATTTAAAAGGGCGTGGCGAGCTTAAGCAAATAATGAGCGTTGTAAAACTTGCTTGCGGTTTTGTTATTGGCGTACAAATTTTATTAGCCGTTATTATTTATGCCTTAGCTAACCCACTTGCACATGCATTAAGTGAAAACAGTGCCATTGTTTTAAACTTAATTGACTACTTTGCGTTTGTGCCGCTAAGTTACGCTGCGCTTGGCGTGTGCATGATCACGGTATCGGTATGTAACGCATTGGGGTTTCCGACTACGGCATTATTTATTTCAATATTACGGCTATTTTTATGCTATTTGCCACTTCTTTGGTTAGGCTCGCATTTTTATGGCCTAACAGGGCTGTTTATTGGTATGGCATGCGGCAATACCTTGTCGGGTATTGTGGGTTGGCAGTTATTTAAGCAGCAATATAACCGCCTAACTATGCAGTTTAGCGGGCATTCTATTGCTGTTTAGTATTATCAAAATTATAAAGAAAGTTATTCCACTATAATTGCAATTATCAAAATAGTTGCATGCAATTATTATACACCTCATAGCGTAATTGATTAATCTATAATGGCTAATGCTGCTGTGTTTAGTTCAAGCAATTGCGATAAAAAAGAAAACTGCTTGAGGTGAACAACATGAAACTTTTTAAACTATTTTTAATAGCAATAACGTTATACGCAGACGCTGCAACGGCTGCACAAAACTACTTTTCAATGAGCTACATTCAAGGTGAGGGCGACGTACAAGGCGTTAAACTTGCTTATCAATACGGCCTAGATTACCAAATAGAAGGATTTGAGGAACTCGAAATTTACCTTGAAGCGAACGTTAACTTTTTTGAATATGACGACCCAAAACGTTACGACGCTAATTTAGGTTTATCGCTCTCGCCTGTTATTTTTTATCCTATTGGTAGCATTGCAGGTAACCGTGTTTTTGCCGAGTTTGGGATTGGTTTAAGCCTATTAGACGACACTAAATTTGCGGGTAAAAACATAAGCACCCATTATCAATTTGAAGACCGCCTAGGCATAGCCATGAAATTTGGCGATAGGGAACAGCACAGCGTATCTCTTAAGTATTTTCATTATTCAAACGCAGGTATTAAAAAGCCCAACCCAGGCCTCGATTTTATCTCGCTAAGCTACACACGCGCACTTTAATATTATCCACCTCGGTGAAAAATACTTCACTGAGGTTTTTAGTTAACCCCTTTTAACCCATCCTTAACCCTTGCTCTAATAAACTATGTGTAATGATGTAAATTAGGCACAGTTAAATGGTTTATTTTAAAAAGCGCTCAACAGTTTTATTGCTTGCACTTAGCTGTACGCTTGCTGCGTGTAGTAGCCAGCCAAGCTATACAGGTAATAGCACCGAGCAATCGCTAAAGCAGCATGCAAATTGGCAATACACACAAGAAGATGCAACCGAGGTTAGTTATATCACTGATTTAGTGAATATAGCGGGGCTTGATTCGCTTATTGAGCAGGCTGTTGCAAATAACCCTTCGTTTAACCAAGTGCATGTGGCGCTAAAACTTGCTTATGCACAGCGCGATGTAACCGCAGCAAGCCAGTGGTTTAGTATAGATGCCGACTTTGACGCTCAGCGAAACGAAACGAGTGGCACGCAGTACAGCTCATCGGTAGGTGTAAGCTGGGAAGCCGACGTATGGCAAAAAATTGCTGATAACGTTGCCGCGCAAGACATGACCATTGCTAGTAATCAAGCCACTTATCAAGGCGCTAAAGACACCTTAGTAGCAAGCGTTATACGCACGTATTTAAACATTATTTTGCAGCAAGATTTATTAAATATAGAGCAGCAGCGTTTAACGGTTCTAGAAAATAACGAACAAAGTATTGTTGAGCGTTACCAATACGGCTTAGGCGATTTAGAAGCCCTTGATACCGCCCGCACTGATACGTTATCGACCCGTGCCACTATTGCCGATTACCAAGAGCAAATAGCGCAAGCTAAACGTGCTTTAGTATTATTAGTAGGCGTTGATAAGCTTGAAAACTTACCTACTACTTCTGTTTTACCTGAGGTTGTTGAGCCACTAAGCGCGTTACCAGAGCAAGATTTAGCGCGTCGCCCCGACCTACAAAGTGCCTATTACAATATCCAATCTAAACGTTATTTAGTTGATGTAGCTTACAAAGATTTACTGCCAAGCATTACGCTTTCGGCATCGCTTAGCGATTTAGCAACTACACCAAGCCAAGCGCTATTAACCAGCCCAGTTTGGAACTTATTAGGAAGCTTAAGTGCGCCATTGTTTCAAGGTGGAGCATTGCGTGCACAAGTTGATATTGCAAAATTAAATGCCGAACAAGCGTTTTGGGAATATCAAGACACCTTATTAAGCGCCGTAAACGAAGTAGAAAATGCGCTAGGCCAAGAGCAATCATTAACGCAGCAGCAGCTACAAATTAGCAAAGCGCTTGCCAGTGCTAAGCGCAGTTTTAGCAACTATCAAAGCAAATACCAGCAGGGATTGGTTGATATTTTAGACCTACTAACCGTGCAGCAACAGGTATACGACCTACAAGCTCAGCTTAGCCAAATAAATTACACCCTTTTAACTAACCGTATAGATTTAGGCCTTGCCTTGGGCCTTGGAGTATCGTCATGAAAATTTCGCCAGCACCTGTTGTTGTAACCCTAGTTGCCATTGTTTGCATAGGGCTTGCTATTACATATAACGGCCAAAAAATGGCAGCACAAGCGAACGGGCCAAAGCCTGAGCCAACTGAATCTATAGCGCCAAATGTAACGGTAATTAATGCTGTGCCAAGTACGTATCAAGCATATGTTAGCGGCCACGGTGAAGCCAAAGCACATTGGGCACTTACCTTAAAAGCGCAAGTTAAGGGCGAAATAACGAATATGAGTGAGCAATTTGCCACAGGTAATTTAGTTAAAAAAGACCAAGTACTTGCACAAATAGATAACACCGAATACCTACAAGCAGTCGCGAGTGCTAAAGCCACCCTTGCCGATGCTAAGCTTGCACTTCAAGAAGAGCAAGACTTAGGAGGCCAAGCAAAACGTGAATGGCAGCGCTCGGGCGTTACTCAAGCTCCCAGCTCACCATTAGTATTTAGAACGCTACAGCTAGAAGCTGCACAAGCTACTGCCGATAATGCTCAATACGCATTACAAACAGCGCAACGAGATGAAAAAAATACTCGCCTTAGCGCCCCGTTTGATGCTGTTATTTTATCGCGCGATATAGACCTAGGTACGTATGTAAGCATTGGCGACACGCTTGCTACATTAAACAGCACCGACAAAGTAGAAATTAGCGTACCGCTTTCATTAAGTCAGTGGCAAAACTTAGCAAGCGATAAGTCGGGAGAGGTTATTTTAAGCGATGTAACAACCCAAAATCAGTGGCAAGGTTACATTGCTCGTTTTGAGCAACACCTTGACGACAGCTCGCGCCAGCGCAGTGTAGTGGTTGCGCTAGACAAACCTTTTGAGCAAGCAACACCGTTATTGCCAGGTACTTTTTTAGCGGTGCAAATTGCTGGTAAATCGCTTAATAACGTAATTAAATTACCAGCTTCTGCGGTATCGCAAGATGGCCTAATTTGGTACGTAAACGAGCAAAACAGCTTAGTAAGCATTAAAGCTAATAAAGTATTTGAGCGTGATGAATATGTTTATATTTCGCCTATTGAAGGGCAAAGTAACTTACGTGTTGTTGCACGCCCGCTAGTGAGCTACCTAAACGAAATGTTAGTAAACCCCGTAGTTGAGGAGATGCCATAATGAGCCCGCATCAAGCACCGCAATTACCTAATAATACTAACCCTTTGCACGGCATTATTAGCTGGTTTGCTAATAACTCAGTAGCGGCTAATTTATTACTAATTAGCGTAATAGTAATGGGCATAATGTCGCTTTCTACCTTGCGTAAAGAGGCGTTTCCTAGCCTTGAGCCTGATACTATTTCGGTATCGGTGGTTTACGACAGTGGCGATGCCCTGCAAGCAGAAGAAGGCATAGCTCTAAAAGTAGAAGAAGCTCTTGAAACCGTACCCGGCATTAAGCGTATTACCTCTACATCCGATGCCAGCGGCAGCCATGTAAGCATTGAGAAAAAAACCGACTACTCGTTAGATGAACTACTAACCGATGTAAAAAACCAAGTAGATGCCATAAACAACTTTCCGGCAGATGCCGAAGAGCCGGTGATCGATAAAGCCCGTAGGCAAGATCACGCATTATCCATACAATTATTTGGTGATGCCGACCGCCATACATTGCAAAGCCTAGGTGAGCAATTAAAAGCTGATTTATTAGCTAAATCAGGCATTAGCGATGTAGAGCAATCGGGCGTGCTTGACCCTATGATGTCGGTAGAAATCGACGAAGGTAAATTACAAGCCTACGGTTTAACCATTAGCGATGTAAGCGAGGTGATTAACAACGAATCATCGAGCCCGCTTTCTACTAGCTTGCGCGATAGCAACAAAATTATGCGCCTAAAAGCCGCTGACCAAGCTTATTGGCAGCGCGACTTTGCCGATATTGTATTGCTAACAACGCAAACAGGCACACAAATTAAATTAGGTGATGTAGCAACCGTTACCGACACCTTCGCAGAAGATACCAACTCGTTAAGCCGTTATAATCAAAAAAATGCTGTAGGCATTGAAATTTTAATGGATGAAAACAGCGATATAACCACCATTGTTGAGCAAGCACACAGCGTTATCGACACGTGGCACGAGCGCGGTTTATTGCCACAAAATGTAGAGCTTGAAAGCTGGCAAGATAAAAGCACCATGATCACCGAGCGTCTATCGCTGCTTACTAAAAATGCCGTAACCGGTATTATTATGGTGTTTGTAATTTTAGCGATATTTTTAAACGTACGTGTTGCATTGTGGGTTGCCGGTGGCTTGCCATTTGTATTTTTTGGCACACTGTATTTTATGACCGACAGCTTCACCGCGCTTACCATAAATGAAATGACCACCTTTGGTTTTATTATGGCACTGGGCATAGTGGTCGACGATGCCGTAGTAGTGGGGGAGAGTATATACACTACCCGCAAAAAACATGGCGATACCCTTAATAACACTATTTTAGGCACCATGAAGGTAGCTGTACCCACTATATTTGGCGTATTAACCACGGTGGCTGCGTTTGTTGCGCTTTCGAATGTATCAGGCAACCTAGGTAAAATTTACGCTCAGTTTGCAACCGTAGTGACTATTTGTTTATTACTTTCTGTTGTTGAATCAAAGCTTATTTTACCGTCGCATTTAGCGCACGTAAGCACTAAACGCCAATTAAAGTCAGGTCTTAGTGGCTTGTGGTCAAAAGTACAGCACGGTGCCGACAGCGGCTTAAATTGGTTTAGCGTTAATGTGTATCGCCGCGTAATTGAATACTCACTACGCTTTAGATATGCAGTAGTCGCTGCATTTATTGCATTTTTTATACTTGTTATTGGTATGCCTATGACGGGGGCGGTAAAAGTTGGTTTTTTCCCAAGCATTGCCGGCGATACTGTCAGCGCTGAGCTTGTTATGCAAAACGATGCTGCTTATGGGCAAACTAATAAAAACTTGTTAGCGCTTGAGCAAAGTGCACTGCAAGCACAGCAAAATTTAATGGATAAGTACGACTCGCAAGATAGCGAAATAACCAGCTTACAATTAGTGAGCAGTAGCGATACAGGCGGTACGGTAAGTGTTGAGCTGTTAAACGAAGGCGAATTTACCGCCAACGAATTTGCACAAGAATGGCAACGTCTTGCTGGCATGCCAGAGGGCAGTAAAAAGCTACAAGTATTGGCCACACGTAAAATGGTCGATAACTTTAAAGTAGAGCTAAAAGCATGGGATGACGAAACCGTTATGGCCGCAGGCGCACTGTTTAAAGAGCGCTTACAAAACACCGCTGGTGTTAATGGCATAGACGACAACTTAAACCCAGGTCAGCCACAGCTTAAATTTACTTTAAACGCACAAGGCCGGGCTTTAGGTATGGATACCGCGAGCCTATCAGAGCAAGTATTACAAGCTTTTGGTGGTGCAATTGTACAGCGCTACCAGCGCGATAAAGACGAAGTAAAAGTACGTGTACGCTACCCAGAAAACGCTCGTAAAACACCGGCCGATATATTGCAATCGCGTATTAGATTACCCGATGGCACTGTTGTGCCTTTAATTAACGTAGCCAATATAAGCAGCGAATATCAGCAAGATGAAATAACCCGTATTGATGGCCTACGTGCAATTTACTTAAGTGCTCAAGTAGATAAAAACGTAGTGGCCTCTAATGAACTGGTTGATAATTTAAGCCGCGATTTAGTACCTGAGCTTACTAAGCAGTTTCCTAACTTAAGTATTCACTTTGCTGGTGAAGCCGAAGAGCAAGACGAAACCACAGGCTCAATGGGCACTATGTTTATAGCGGCGTTATTAGTTATTTACGTATTGCTGGCTATTCCGCTTAAATCTTACATTCAACCTGTATTGATTATGGTGGCGATTCCGTTTGGTATTGTGGGTGCTATTTTAGGCCACTGGTGGAACGACTTAACCATAAGCATACTTTCTTTAAATGGTATTTTGGCGCTAAGCGGGGTAGTAGTAAACGACAGCCTATTACTTGTTTCGCGCTTTAACGAGCTTGTAAAAGACGAGGGCATGAATACGCACGATGCCATTATAGAGTCGTGTACAAGCCGCTTACGGGCTGTTTTGCTTACCTCAATTACAACGTATGCGGGCTTAGTGCCGTTATTAAGTGAAACATCATTGCAGGCACAGTTTTTAATTCCAGCTGCGGCATCGCTTGGTTACGGTATTTTATTTGCAACCGTAATTACATTAATACTAATACCGGCCTTATTAATGATTCAAATAGACGTTAAGCGCTTACTAGCCAATGTGTTAGACTTTTTAAGTGGTAAACGCACTCAAGGAGCTGCCTCTTAATGATAAACGTACTACTGGTTGAAGACGACATAGACCTTGCAACAACAATTGTAGATTACCTCGATATAGAAGACATTGAGTGTGACCATGCAAGCAACGGGGTTATGGGTTTAAATTTAATCCAAAATAATCAGTACCAAATGATTATTTTGGATGTAAATATGCCCAAAATGGATGGCTTAACAATGTGTAAAACATTGCGCGAACAAGGTAAAGATACGCCGGTATTAATGCTGACTGCTCGCGATAGCCTCGACAACAAACTAGAAGGCTTTGCCGCCGGTAGCGACGATTATTTAGTTAAACCTTTTGCCATGAAAGAGCTAGTAGCACGTGTACAAGTACTTGCAAAGCGTAAAAGCGGTGAGGCTAAACGCCTCACTCTAGCTAATTTAAAGTTAGATTTAGCTCAGCGCTGTGCAAGTGTTGAAGAGCAAACATTAAAGCTCTCTCCCATTGCCTTTAAACTGCTCGAAACCTTAGTACGCGAAGCGCCGCAACCTGTTACACGCAGCGCTATTATGCAAGCCGTTTGGGGCGAAGAGCAGCCCGACAGTAATAGCTTAAAAGTGCATATATACCATTTGCGTAAGCAGTTAGAGGCAGCTACTGAGCAAGTAAAACTTGAAACCATTCCAAGTGTTGGCTTTGCAATAAAACCAACCCAAGAGCAACCGTAATGAAAATAAGGCCAAGCCTAAGAATTTACTTTTTTGCCAGTATGGTGGTGCTTAGCTCTGCTATGGCCATTGGTTTTTCATTTTTAAGCGTCAATTACTTTATTGATGGTCTAGATAAAGGCTTAAATGGCGTTATGTTTGCGCTTTCGCAAACGGCAAAGGTTGAAGATGGGCAACCAATTGAAATGGTCGGTTTTAGTGTTGCGAGTCGCTGGGAAGATATGCCAAAGGAGATAAAGCAACGATTTATAAAACCAACTCACAATGGCGTACTTCAAAAAAGGGCAGATAAGTCATCTTTTTTTTCGATGCCCGAAAACCTATTTTTTGCCGTGTATTATCAAAACGAAGCTGGAGAGTCGCGTTATGTATCGCGCATCATGCTTGAAAAAGACCGCCCTAGAAAACAAATTACCGATGAAAAACCAATGCAAAGGTTGTTTTGGATAGCCTTAACGGGGGTTACGGCAATTGCTTTATTTACCTTCTTTTTGTTTATGGTAATGAAAAAAATAGCCAAGCCAGTTGAATCGCTACGTGGTTGGGCTAAGTCGTTAAATCAGAAGAACTTACAAAACACGCCACCCGATTTTACCTATAACGAACTAAATACCTTGGCAACGCTAATACGCAGTAGCTTGCTTTCTGCTCACGACAGCGTAGAGCGCGAACAACGCTTTTTAAGTTATGCAAGCCACGAGCTGCGTACACCAATATCGGTTATTCGCAGCAATGTAGAGCTACTCAACCGCTTAAGCGAAAAAGCGCCATTAAGTGATAAACAACAGCTTACATTGCAACGCATAGAACGCGCCGGTTTAACCATGAGCGACTTAACCGATACGCTATTATGGCTAAGCCGAAACGAAGAGCAGCAAAGTAGCCCAGAGCCCGTAAACCTGGCCGATAAAATAACAACCCTAAGCACCGAACTTAATTATTTACTTATCGCAAAGCACGTTAATGTGGCTTTAAACACACAGCAAGACTGCACAATTACAACCGATGCCACTGCTTGTCATATTGTACTTACTAACTTAATTCGTAATGCTTATCAGCATACACAAGCGGGGCAAGTACACATTTCGCAGCAAGGCAGTAAAGTCACAATTATTAATTGCAGCGCAAAAGATGATGCCCCCGTCGCTAAAACATCCACAGCAAAACACGCCAGTATAGGTTACGGACTAGGCCTGCAATTAAGCGAAAAAATAATCAAACGCCACGGCTGGGTATACGAAGTAAACGACATGCCAGGGCGCTACGAAGTGGTGGTCGATTTTAGTTAGTTATTAGGTTAATTAGGCTAGAAAGTATTGATAACCGCGCTAAAGCTTTTTATAAAGAGTTAGCGCGGTTTTTTGTTGTAGGTGTGAAGTTTAAAACAAGTAATAGTAAAGTGTTAAGTAATTTGATAAAACCTTAGAGGCTAAGAGATTCGCAGAATGTTAATTTATTAATCTCCAATAAAATTGAGGTCGTATGGAATTAAAAGACTTTGGTTATCATCAATTTGATAGCTTTATGGAAGAGCATAAAATAGAAATTAGCGATGAGAGCTATTTAGGTGTGCGTTTAAAAAATTTAGGTAATGGGGGTTCTGGTTCAAATATACTAAATATTAATGCTGCAGTTGAATCTCTTGTGGGCATTGATAGACATGAATCATGGCTTGTTGAAAACCTCAAGTTGCTATCTTACGAGTCTTATAAATCCAATGACAAAAAAATTCAGTTAAACTCAAAAGTAGCTGCTGAACTTATTGCAGGCGGACAACTATCTAATGTTTTTCATGAAATTGAGCCTTTAGTAGAAAGGCAGGGTCAAAAAAATCCTGATTTTAAGTTACTAGACTCTACTTATTTGGAAGTATATTGTCCCCAAACATCTCAACAGAATATTGAAGCGGTACAAAAGCAACATAATGAACAAAAAGATAAAATGGTTTCGTTTTCATTCTCTCACCCCCAAACAGGACAAACAGTAGGAGCAAAAAGGTACCCTTCAAATAAGATTATAGATAGAGTATTAAGCCACAAAAGAAATAATGACCAAACCAAAGTTGATTCTTATAACTTGCTTTGGCTTGATTTAACTCATGGTTTTAATGCTTTTTGCGATGATGCCCTGCCATTAGTCACTATCCACCATGTAGGTACTATATATACTGGTAGTTTTGGTATTTGGCATGCATTTTATGGCAAAAAACGTAAGTCTACTTTTGCCCCTGAGAGAACAGAGTTACGTTATCTAAACTCTAATTCTGGTTATTACCAACAAATGGAGGATGGGCTATTTAGGCAAAGAGAGTATTTGAATGGTGCCTTATTGTTAACTAAAGATGGTTTGATTTTCTTTGAAAATCCATGGGCAAAAATGGCATTACCGGAGGAGGTAAAGAAAAAAATCACTCAACTCTACAGATTTCGGGCTAACTATTCATGGTTTCAAGCTGGTGAAAAGATTATGCCGAGTGAGTTGGTTGAGAGGGAGTTAAATAAGATAGAATGGCTCTACCAAAAGAGTGACTAATCAGTTTTCAAACGCTTACAGTTTAAAGCTATTTTTAAATTAATTTTTATTGTTAGATTTATTCTATAAGCTCGTTATATTTACATGGAGTGTTTATTTTTATGTTCAAAATTATAATTATTTTAATATCAATTATTTCTTTTAATGCCTTGGCAGCAGAAGAAGTGAAGCTTGGAGTTGTAGGGAATGTTGGGGCTGATGGCTTTTTTAGCCCAAAAGTAATGTCATTTATTATTGAAAACGTAAAGCCTAATTCACCCGCTGAAAAAGCAGGGATTGTTGCAGGGCAAAAAATTATTTCTATAGAAGGCTGTAAAATTCCGGGCTGCCCTGCCAGTAAAGCAAAAAAATTAATGCGCAAGGAGTCAGGAGATATCTTACAGTTAGTTTTAGAAAATGAGGATGGTAGCCAAGTTCCTTTAGAAGTTCCTATGAATGCTTGGTAAGCCTAATGAGCTTTAAAGCGCCGTTAATTGTCGGATGGCGCTGCGCTTGCGACCTACGTTTTAAAACGGTTTGAAAGTACATTAAAAAGCGGCTTGACGCAATGAACGTTAAGCCGCTTTTTTGTGATTACTGATAGGATAATACTTGTAAATGATTACTCGGCTGCAGCTTGTTTGGTTTTTCTAAACATAAACTCAAGCGGAATATGTAAGCGTTTTGCCCATGCGTTTTCGGTGTGATCTTCCCCTGGGAAGTACTGGCTTTGCCAAAGTTTTGCCGGATACTTATGCTCCATAAATAAATCATCAATTTGCGCTTGTAACTTAAGGTACATGGCATCTAAGGTGCTGTCGCCATAATCAAAATACACCTTTTGGTTACTTAGCTTTGCGATGTTGTTGGCAATGTACTGTTTAAATTGTGCAAATACTTCGTCGTCGTGGCTAAAAATACCCGGCCAGTGGGTCGACATACTAATAGCACCTGCAAATTCGTTAGGGTAATTAAGTAGTGTATACCACGATATAAGCCCACCCATGCTAGAGCCACCAATATAGCGGTGCTGCGCGCCTTTATTTACGTTGTAGTTAGACTCTATATAAGGAATAACTTCTTTAACTAAAAAGCGTGAGTAGTTGTCTGAGTACACCTTAGAGGCAAATAATTTGTGGCCTGGGTATTTTTCTAACTGGTATAGGGCGTTTTGCTTTTGTTTGCTCAAGGCCTCAAACGGTTTTTGTGGGTAGTATTCGCTGTGGCGGTTTTCTACGGCGTTAGGAATGCCTACCACAATAAATGGGCGTACTTTGCCTTGCTCCATTAATGAGCCAGCTACTTCATCTACGCGCCACTCTTGCTTGTTCCATGTGCTATTGGCATCAAACAGCATGCGGCCATCGTGCATGTAAAGTACATCGTAGGTGGTGTTTTTGCTGTAACCTGGCGGTAACCATACATTTAAAAAACGGTTTTTTACAAACTGTGATTCTATATTGTCGATCACCTCAATATGGCCCTTGCTTACTTGCACTTTGGCCGTGTTTGCATAGCTGGTATGCACTACAAATATTGATAAGCTAAACAGTAAAGCAACTAATTTCATGGTGGCGCCTTAGCATACAAAAAGTGCACTATCACAAGCTCGCATTGTTAATTCAATGTGAATACGTATGCACTTGTATTTAAGCAACAAATGCATACACATACAATTTATAAATCGCTGCGCCAGCCCATGCCCGACTCTTCCATAAGGCGCTCGTATACGCCTTCAATATTAAGTGGCAACCATGCTTTGTATTGCTTTAAATCTGAAAATTCATCGAGCTTAACGTTTTGTTTTATTTGCTCTAGGCTTTGTCCTGCAAGCGCTGCGGCGGTTACTTGGCTGTAAAGCTGCTCTATATAACTTAAGTAGCGTGCAACATCAGCCTTACTACCTATGTCGGCATGGCCGCCCACAAAGGTATTAAAATCGTAATTTAAAACCGCTTGGGTTGAATTAATCATACCTTGAATATCGTAGCTCCATAGTTTTTGCCATGGCATTCTGCCAATGACTATCCAGTCGACCACAAATAGTGTTTTTTGTTTTTCGAACAGCATACTTACCGAGCCTCGGCCATCGTTAGGGCCGTGGTAGTTAAGTTTTAAGGTTGAGTCGCCAAGGGTAAGTATTAATTCGTCATCAAAAGTAAGGTTAGGCATAACCGTTTTTATTTGTGTGTTTTTAATATCTTGCGCGGTAAGTTTGTGTGCTACAAAGGTAGTGTGCGGGCTTTTAAATACCTCGGCGCCGTAAATATGGTCGCTGTGATTATGGCTATATACAACGTATTTTACCGGTACATTAAAACGCGTTTTAATTTGCTCATTTAGCCATGTGGCTGCTTTTTTATTAAGTGGGTCGGTAACGATTGCGCCTTGTGGGGTAATTAAAAATACCGAACGGTGTCTGTCGTCAATAAAGCGGTGGAGGCCATCGCCTAAATCTTCAATTTCGTAACTTTGCGCCATAAAACCTGTAAATAGTAGGCTGGTGGCAAGTAGTGTTTGTAATAAGCGAAGCATGCACAATCCTGTTTAATGTTCTTAGTGTTAAGTAAGAAAGTGCTAATGAGTAAAAAATTTCAGTCAAAGTAAAAGCCATTTTATTTTAAATATAAAATGGCTTTATTAAGTTGGATTTAACGCAGGGTGAGCTGTTGGTTTATTTCTTCAAAAATACCAGCATCATCTATGGTTGAAGGTATTTGTAGTTCGTCGCCATCAATAAGTTGACGTAAATTTTTACGTAGTATTTTACCTGAGCGTGTTTTTGGTAAGCGCTCTACACTCACAATAGTTTTAAGGCAGGCAATAGCGCCTATTTGGTTTCGTACTGTTTGAACAAGCTCTTGCTCTACATCGGTAGGGGAGCCAGTAAAATCGTTTTTAAGAACAATCATCGCCATAGGTAATTGCCCTTTTAGGTTATCGGTAACTCCAAACACAGCGCATTCGGCAACGGCTGGGTGGGCTGCTACTATTTCTTCCATTTCGCCAGTTGAAAGCCGATGGCCTGCTACATTTATAACATCGTCTGTGCGGCCCATTATAAATAAGTAGCCGTCGTCATCTATGTAGCCACCATCGCCCGAAAGGTAGTAACCCGGGTACTCCGCTAGGTAACCTGTTTTAAAACGTGGTGTATTTTGCCAAATGGTTGGCATGCAACCTGGTGGCAATGGCAGTTTTATTACTACAGCACCTTGCTCGTTTGGTGCGCATTGCTCGCCATGCATATTTAGTATTTGCACATCAAACCCTGGGGTTGGCACCGTTGAGCTGCCTGGTTTTGTTACTAATTCTTCTATGCCTACGGGGTTACAAGCAATGGCCCAGCCTGTTTCGGTTTGCCACCAGTGATCGAGTATTGGTAGGTTTGTTTTTTCTTTAAGCCAGTTGTAAGTTGGCGGGTCTAGCCGCTCGCCCGCTAAAAATAAGCGTTTTAAACTACTGGTGTTGTGTTGCTTAAAGCCCTCTGCGTTAGGGTCTTCTTTTTTAATGGCTCTAAATGCAGTTGGCGCGCTAAATAATGCATTTACCTTATACTCTTCAACCACTCGCCAAAATGCACTGGCGTCGGGAGTGCGTACAGGTTTGCCTTCAAATAAAATAGTGGTGCACCGGTACATTAACGGCGCATACACTATGTATGAGTGTCCAACTACCCAGCCAATATCTGAAGCAGCCCAAAACACATCACCGGGCTGCATGCCGTAAACGGTTTCCATGCTGTAGTGCATAGCAACTGCGTGACCGCCGTTTTCGCGCACAACACCTTTAGGTGTGCCTGTGGTGCCAGAGGTATATAAAATATAAAGTGGGTCGCTTGCATTAACGACAACAGGCGCAACTTCTTTGGCGCTTTGCATTGCGTTGTCCCAATTAATATCGCGTGTAGGCGTTAATGGCGCAATTGCTTGCTCGCGCTGATAAATAACACAATGATCTACCTTGTGTGTGGCAAGGTCTAAAGCGTTATCTAGCAGTGGTTTGTATTCAATAATGCTATCTACCTCTACGCCACATGAAGCGCTCAGTACTAGCTTTGGTTTAGCATCGTCAATGCGTACAGCTAATTCGTGGGCTGCAAACCCACCAAATACCACTGAATGAATTGCTCCTAAGCGGGCGCAGGCCAACATGCCTATTACAGCTTGGGGGATCATAGGCATGTAAATAACAACCCGGTCGCCTTTACTAACGCCTAATGATTGCATTACACCTGCAAATTTAGCTACCTGCTGTTGCAGTTGTAAGTAACTATACGTTTGCTTGGTATTGGTTACAGGGGAGTCGTAAATGAGAGCTGTTTGTTCACCAAAGCCTGCAATTACATGTTGGTCGAGCGCTAAAAAGCTGCTATTTAATTGGCCGCCGTCAAACCAGTGGTAAAGGCCGTCGTTGTCTTGTGTGTAGGCGTGTTCGGGTTTTTTGTACCAAGGTAGGCGCTTTGCTTGTTCGAGCCAAAACTGCTCTGGGCTTTGCTTAAAATTATTATAATGTTGTTTATATGGGCCTAACATAATTGGCTCCTAATACTAAATATGTGTGAGAGACCTTACAAAAGTAGGCCTTTTTTTAAGCAATAGGTATTCGACTATGGTCGGCTAAAAGTTAATCAGCAAAGTGTTTTTTATATAGCAAAATTGACAAAATAAACTGTGTAGCTCAGCATGGCGGGCAATTAAAATGAGTGAAAACAATTTATGAGTAACACAGTACGAGTAGGCGTGGCGGTTATTATTATGCGCCAAAACACTATTTTATTAGGTGAGCGAATAGGTGCACATGGTGCAAATACATGGGCAACGCCCGGCGGGCATTTAGAATTTGGCGAAAGCGTTGAGCAGTGTGCAATACGCGAGGTATGTGAGGAAACAGGGCTAAATGTAAGTAAAGTAACTAAGCTAGATTTTACTAACGATATTTTTAGTGCTGAAAACAAACATTACATTACTTTATATGTAAAAGCCGATTACGAAGGCGGTGAGCCTGTGCTAAACGAGCCAAATAAATGTATTCAGTGGCGCTGGTGCGATATTAATAATTTACCTTCGCCACTGTTTACATCACTTAAAAACTACTTAACTACAACAACGCTTACGGCTTAGTTGATGGGCTTAATACTAATTTTTTAAAGCTTACTTGCGCGTAATCGCCATTTTGTTTGTCTGTAGCCCAATCACCCGTACCTAAACAACCTGGGTACCAAATTCCTTTAGCGCTTTTGGTACTACATTGGTTATACGCACCCGCTTTAAAGTAATGCCAATCGGCAGCGTAGCCATTAGGATGATCTTTATCATCTACTTTGCCATAAGCATCTACGTTATTACCTAAGTTAATAGAGTAGTTAACGTCCTTTTTGCCTTGAGCACTAAATGTTAGGTGCATAACATTTTTATGTACGTTTACGGTGTAGCTAAAGTCTTCGCCAAGCGCTATACCGTTAGCCGCTGGGTCATCTGGGTTTTCCCAGGTGTTGCCCCATACAGGGTAAGTAATGTCGGTACGGTTAGGATCTTTTTTTGGTAAGTTACGCTCGTAGTTCCAAAAAACAGATCCGGTTTTATGGCCTGGCCATTTTTTGTAATAAATTTTAAGTGGTTCGTTGCCCCAGCCATAGCCCAGCTTAGTGTCTATAAGTGCTTGATCTTTACCTGCATGTATTTGCCCTACAACCACTGAGAATGCAGCTTTCTTGCTAGGGTCGGTAGCACGTAGCGCAACGTGATCTACTTTTAATGTTGCTTCCATTTTTCCGCCTACTGAGCCAAAACGCTCCGATAGCGGGTGGACAGCAAGTGCAAAATTGTTTTTTGAATTTTTAGTTTTTATTTTGGTGTTTGTTCCGCGGATCATTTGTCGTAATTCACTGCGGGTATTGGTTGAATTTGCGCTGGTAAGCGCTTTATTTGGCGAAGTAAATACCATATAACCCTGATCATCAAGGTAGAAAAAATCAGGGTGTGCGTAAGTTTGAATTTCTTCAACGTCTACTGTATCTATTTTTCCGTCGTTGTTTAAATCGACAGGTACGTTAATTTTCCAGTTTGATAAATCAAATTTTGATGCAGGGACTGCTGCATTATTTTCAACTTTAGTATTTGTACTAGCGCAGCCCATAAATAATAAAGGAGTAACAGCAGCAAGTGCTGTGAGTTTAAAAGTAGATGTATATTTTTTCATGGTTGTCTCTGTGTGATGATTTTAAAAGTAAACGATATTAACTTCGCTTAGCTTTAATTTAACATACCAATTTAAAATATCAACATTACCAATTTTAGATTTTTGTTATTCTTAAACAAGGTTATTGGTTATACCAATGTGTTTTTTTGCTGTTTTTTGCGCTTTTTATTTAAGTGTTTACGCTGCGCCTTTTTTATATGCTTTGTTAGCCACTTTGTCATTTTAGGCATTAGCTCAGGGGCAAAATTATGGCCCATACCAGGGACTACTCTTAGCTTGGCCTTTTTTATAAGTGCGGCTGTTTTTTTACCGGCATTAAGCGGAATAACCACATCGTCACTGCCATGAATTACGAGTGTTGGGGTTTTAATTTTACGTATTAAATGTTGCCTGTTTTTACTTGCGGCCATAGCAACTAATTGGCGCTTATAGCCATTAGGATTATATGAGCGTTTTACAATTTGAGTTGCATGCAGGCGAAGTGCGCCTTCTGTTTGCGGATAAGCAGGGCTGCCAATAAGTTGATTAAGCTTAATATTATAATTTATTGCCTCGTCGTGGCTGGTGTTTTTAGGCTGTAATTTTGCAAGCTTTATAAATACGCCAATGCTTTTAGCACTGAGCCTTGGCAGGCTAGAGCTCGACATAATAGTGGTTAAGCTGAGCACCTTTTTTTTATGCTGTGCTGCTATCAACTGGGCTATCATACCGCCCATAGAAGCCCCCACAAAATGCGCTTTTTTAATTTTAATGGCTGCCATAAGCGCCAGTACGTCATCAGCCATGTCATCAAGTAAGTAAGGAGTTTTAGCGCGTATTGGTAAGCGTTTACTCAACCACGATTTAAATAAGCTGGGGTTTGTGTGGTGCTCTAAGTGAGTTGAAAGACCAGTATCGCGGTTATCAAAACGAATAACTCTAAAGCCTTTTTTTACCAAGCCATAGTAAAGCGAGTCGGGCCACACGGTCATTTGAGCGCCTAAGCCCATAATTAAAATTATTACAGGGGATTTTTTATCGCCTTCGTCTTGGTAGTTAAGCGTAATACCTTGAGGTGTTTTGATTGTTCGCATAGCCAAGTAGCATTGTTAGCTTTGCTAAAATTATAGGCGCTATTTATTACAACTTGTTGGCAGTGCTTGGTAAGGGCAGTTGCCACTTTTGTAAAATAGCGCTGTATTCGCCATTTTCTTTTATAAATGCTAAACCTTGAGCAATTTCTTGTGCAGATTGAGAATCAAAAAGCTTGCTTGCAGCAAAATTAAGAGAAGAGGGTAGCTCATCTAGATGAATGCGTTTGGTTATTAGATTTGGATCGAGCCCTGAACGTTCCAACTCATTATTAAGGGTGAGTGTATTCGTTACTACAAAATCGATACGATTTTTATATAGCATTTGCCAAAGTTGTTGGTAATAACTAACAAGAACTAGGTTTTTGTTTTCTGTAAATCCTTTACGCTTTAAGTAAGCTTCGCTTGAATAGCCTCGAATGGTAGCCACTTTATATTCTTTAGCAAAATTTAAGTGAACGACCTCATCTATGTGGCTTTTTAAACTAATTAAATAAGCATCTGCAAAATATACCTCGCCTAACCAAGTAAAGTTGTTAACACGATTTGGTGTTTTTAATAGCGATAGCATTATTGCGTTAGGATTTGCTTGCTGTTGCTTAAAAATACGTGCCATTGGCATTATTTCAAACTTGGCGGTTAAATGGCTCTGCTTTATTACTGCTTTTGCTATATCAACTAATGCGCCATCGGGTTCGTTATTTTTATTTATAAAATGATACGGCGGAAGGTCTTCGGCAATAAAAGTGACAGAATGAGCACTGCATAGGGCGCTATACAACATCATTACCATGGCACTAAATACAACACGCACAAACATAAATAAATCTTTTTAAGTAATATTACAGCTAGTGTAATGAGTGTGGCTTAAAAGGTATATATGTAATGTATATTTAATGTAAGTAAATGGTTACTTTTGGTTTTTAATATTGCCTTTTATAAATTTTAAGGGTGAGCAATTATGCCACCTCATAAAAGCACGATTGAAAGAGCTTTGATCTGTAAAACCTAAAATGTTTGATACTTCAGTAAGCGGTATATTACCTAATAAATTAACAACACGACTTTTACGTTCTTTTTCGAGTAGTTGAGCAAAAGTTAAGCTTTGTTTTTTTAAGCGCCGTTGTAATGTACGAGGCGTTACATTGAGCGCATTTGCTATGCCTAATAGGTTGCAGTTTTGCAATGTAGTTTTTGCTATAAGTAATTGTTTAACTTTTTCACTTATACATCCCTGGCTTTTAAAGCTAGTTAACTGCTGTTCAGATAGTTGTTTAAATGTTTTATTTATAACGGCGTTGTCGGTTTTAAATGCAAGGGTTAAGTAACTGCTTGGAAAGTTTATCTGGTTATATTGCGCATTACTTTTAACTGGGCAAGCAAACCACGACTCTAAGTGCTGCTGTTGCTTTAACTGCCAATTATAGGTAAAGCTTATACTACTTGGTGAAAGTGATGAGCTTATTAGCTGGCGAATAACACTCACCCACGCAGTCATATTTCGTAATACAACTTGTTCATTACAACTCGAATTCGCCAGCCAGCGAACGGTTGCCGTGTCGCCATTTAACAAAAATTGAGCTTTACCAATATCGGCTACTAAGCTGTCGTAGTTTAAAAGCGCTTGTATTGCATTGCTAAGGTTATCGCTTGATTCAATTAGATAGCCCAGTACACCGTAATCGGCAGTGCGAATATGTTTTCCCAGCTCAAATCCAAATAGTGGGTTGTTAAGTGCCGTGCTGGCAAAACTTAATAATGCGTTGTAACTCTGTAAGCTTATACGCGGAGCAAGTTGCTGGCTGCTTTTATTTACATACTCATTAAAACTGATTGCATTAAGTGCCTCTTTATAATCAACATCTTGAGTTTGCAAGTAATCTAAAATACTCGAAAAATAATGATCAGCCAATGTGTGCATTTGTCGTCTAAAGCTAAAAAATGGTCGTGTATGAGCAAGTTTGCCATGTTAAGTTTTTATATGCTAGTTGAATGCTAAATAACCTCATGCTGTAAATAATGATTTTTATTAAAATAAAGAAAACGCTTGATGCATCGCCTTCAAAAATAACAGAAACACTGTTAAATCATAAGCAACTAGGGCGATTTTTTAATGCTAAATTTAAGCTAGTAGCGGCTGAAAATAACGGTGAATTAAAAGGGGGTAAAGGCGCTATTCGGCAAGTAAAAATGGTAAATGCGGCGTTTAACGAGCAAATTATAAGTGCTAACCAAAGCCATATTTGCTATCAAATAATAGGTAATAAACCTGTCGCTAACCACCAAGGTGATATATACCTAAGCGCAAATACAACACTAGAAGGTCTTAGAACAAACTTAAGTTACTATATTCAATGCAAAGCGCCTTGGTGGCTGCCAAATATTCTTCTAAAACATGTAATTACAAAAGACATAACCCAAGCATTAAATAAATTAGAACATTATTTGCTAGTGGGGGATGTATGAGCTCAGAAATTATTTTACTCGCCATAAGCCCGGTATTTTTGCTTTTTGTTTGCTACGAGTTTATTAAGTTTAAACGTTATTACGACATAAAGGACAGCCTGGCAAATACCGCCTTAGCGCTACTCCATCAAGGTGCTGATGCACTTGCTTTATTACTGCTAATGCCTTTTTTTTATTGGCTGTATGAATACCGGTTATTTGATATTGAACTAAGTATTTTAAGTGTTGCTTTTGCCTTTTTACTGCAAGATTTTTTATATTATTGGTTTCATCGGGCATCACATCATATTCACTGGCTGTGGGCTGCGCATGTAGTGCATCACAGCTCTACCAAAATGAATTTTACAACGGCATTTAGGCAAAGTGTAATGTACCCCGTAGCGGGTATGTGGGGATTTTGGCTACCTATGATCTTGCTAGGCTTTGACCCATTAACCGTATTTAGCGTAGTGGCACTTAATTTGGCGTATCAATTTTTTGTGCATACGCAAATAGTAGGCAAGTTAGGCTGGTTTGAAAGCGTATTTAATACACCGTCTCACCATCGGGTTCATCATGCGATTAATAAAAGCTACCTTGATAAAAACTTTGCAGGCGTACTTATTATTTGGGATAAGCTATTTGGTACCTTTGTAGAAGAAGATATAAATCAGCCATGCAAATACGGCATAGTAGGGCAATTAAATAGTAATAACCCACTAATAATAACGTTTCATCAGTGGGCTCATTTATTTAAAAGTGCGTTTAAAGCAAAAGGTTTAAAAGCTAAATGTAAGGCGGTACTTGGCTACCCAACAAGTAGCGTTAAAGATAAAGCGGCCAGTTAACCTAGCGGCTTTTTACTTCTTGGGGCGCCTAATAAAATGCACATATGGCAAATACACACCGACAAAAATGCGCTAATACCTAATGCACCGCCATAGCCATCGAGCTTAGGTACTAAGTATTCAAATAGTAACGAAAATAAAATAGATGAACTGGCAACCGTGTAAATACCAAACCGATGCGGTGCACTCATACCTATAAATGTGCCTCCAAAAAATACGACTGAGTACAAGTTGGGGTTTAGGTTTAAGGCGCTTAAAATTAAATAGGCAATAATAGAAAGTGAGGCCGAGGCACGTATGCCATCAAAGCGATTATGTTTAGCTAAATAAAACGTTAAAAATGCGCCGAGTAAAGCAATAAGTGGATATTCTATGTTCATAAAACGACGCCTTTAGCTAACATAAATAAAGCGACACTTGCAAAGGCAACACTGCCAAGCTTACCGCCAAAGCCTGTAAACATATTTATGGTAAGCACGTATAAGCTAGCCCCAATGACTGAAATTATTGCTATTTCCCAATAACTTGTAATTAAGTGCGTAGAGCACATACCAGCAAAGCTGCCTGCGTAAATTGCAGCATACGGATGATTTTTATAACGCGCAGGAAAAGGAATAAACGAGCCAACAAGCCCTGTAAGTGCAGCTGAAATCACTAAAGGCAATGCAAAAGTGGTGTGCATTGCAAAGCAGGCTAAAAAGCCAAAAAAGAAAGTGATGAATTTTAAAAATAAGAATTTAATCATAGCGGCGCATTTTAAACTAATCCTTTTACGCTTTCTAACAATCCTTAATAAATAAAACAGCATTATTAGCTTAAAAAGTTATTAAGGTTATTTTTTAATCTCAGATGGTATTGTCTATGCTTATTTGTGGCTGTTAATGTTTCATAAATTATATTTTATGTATAATAGAGGTTATTAATATACAAATACTAAAAATTAAAGGTAATTTATGTCTAACTGTCTTCATTTGGCTATTCCGGCTGGCGATTTAAAAGTAGCTAAAGCGTTTTATTGCGATGTACTTGGCTGTAAAACAGGTAATAGCGAAGAAGGGCGCTGGGTAGATATAGATTTTTGGGGTAATGAGTTAACACTGCATCAAAGTGTTGAGCGCTTACCAACCGTTCGCCACGATGTAGATATGGGCGCAGTAGCTGTGCCGCATTTTGGTATTCATTTATCAGAAGATGAATTTAACGGTTTAAAAAAACGTATTGAAGCAGCAGGGCTTGAGTACCTTGATAAACCGTACCGCCGTTTTGTAGGTGATGAGTTTGAACAAGAAACTTTTTTTATTGAAGATCCAAACGGTAACGTGCTTGAAATGAAAACCATGGTAAACCCTGAGGTTTTATTTAAAAAAGCGTAATTAGTGTTTTATTTATTAAATATTAGGCCACTTTTATAGTGGCCTTTTTTGTATCCTATGGGGTTTTGTGTACCCACAGGTGAAAATAATTGCATTATATGCGTTACTTTTATTCACTCTACAACACGTAATTTAAAACGTAGACTTTAAAGTAACTCTCATACTTTATAATTATTATGTTGCTTTTAAAACTCACCATTGCGCCTCTACTTTTATTATTAATTAACTATGCTCAAAAACGCTTTGGCAGCTTTGTGAGTGGCATTATTCCTGGCCTGCCAATTACATCTGGACCTATTTCTTATTTTATTGCGCTTGAGCAAGGCAAGTTATTTGCCAGTAATTCAGCGGTTGCATCTTTGTATGGTATGAGTGGTATAGGGCTATTTTGTTTTTGTTATGCAGCAATGCTTACAAAACACTCAGTTATTAAAGCTCTTTTTGCTGCGTTAACGCTGTGGTGCTTATTTAGTGTATTTACCTTGGTATTACCCATTAATATTGCGCTTGCGTGTGTTATTTCGCTGAGCGTTTTATTTGCGTTGGCATTTGCATCGAGTAAGTTAAAGTTTGCACCTGACGCAAAGCCATTTACCGCTGCGTGGGAGCTGCCGGTAAAAATGCTGTTGGTTACTAGCTTTATTGTTTTAGTTACGTTTATTTCGGCAAATATTGGCGCTAAGTGGAGTGGGTTACTATCTACCTTTCCGGTGATATTAGCGGTTATGGGGGGCATTGCTCACGCAAGTGATAAAAAGTTTTCGGCTTATAAAGTACTTAATGGTGGCATTATTGGCTCGTTAGGGGGCTGTATCTTTTTTGCTGTAATTGCACTCGCGCTTAAATTTAATTTTGTTATTTGGCAGGTATATGCAGCCGCAGCGGCTTGCTCAACATTGTTTACTATTATTATGAGCCACTATATAAACCGTAAACAGTTTGCTAAGCCGGTTACGGTTTTAAATACTTAAAGTTAGCCATCAACTAAAGTGAGTGGCTTTACTTTTCGCTGTAGTTTTTCATGATACATAGCGGTGTCGCCGGCTTTTAAAATTTCGTCAATATTTTTAGGAGGCTCACTAAATACACTGCTGCCAATGCTTGCTTTTATAGCAATAGGTTGGTCGTTATGCGTAATGGTGAGTTTGTTTAACTCTGTTTTTAGGTGGTGCGTTTTTGGATTTACCTGCGCTCTGGTATAAAAGTGGGCAAGTACTACAAATTCATCACCGCCTAAGCGACCGACTGCATCGCTGGTACGTACAATACTCTTTAAACTGGCGGCTACTTTACATAAAGCTTCATCGCCTACGGCATGCCCATAATTGTCGTTTATCTGTTTAAAGTCATCTAAATCTATATACATTAAGCACAAAACACCGCCTTTTTTGGCGTGCTGCTCAATAAGCCCTGCTGATTTTTTACCCCAGCCTCGGCGGTTTAAAATGCCACAAAGGTGATCGTAATCGGCTTCGGTTTCGGCGCGTCTTTGTGCTATTCGCATACGGCTAATACGCCTAGAAACAGCCACGGCTAGTAAAAATGACTCTACAGCAAAGGCTATAATTAAACCGTAGCGGCGCATAAATGGGCTTTCGTTTATTAATAAAATTCTAAAAATCATACTCACAAACACAAAGCTAAGCGCTATAAATACAAGTGCAGCTTCGCGAATACCTTTGCGAGCTTGCCAAGCCGATAATACAAACACCAAAGCAATAATAACCAAGGTTGTATAACCCGTAACTTTGCCAGCTATGTTCCACATTTGTGGCGTTTTAAACAGTATTTGTAAAACGCAAAACAGCATTACAACTAAAGCTAAGCCTTTTAAAAGGGGATCTACTTTTGGCCAGCTAACTTTAATTTGTAAAAGAGCACAAATAAACCAGGTTGCGCTTATAACACTAAAGCCAATAAACATTAGGTATATATTAAATAAAGTGCTGTTGTGCTGCGTGGTTAAAAATAAGTACAGTTGCCCTTCTTGTAAAAGTATAAAGCCGCCAATACAAAAAATGTATAAGCTGTAGAGCTTAAATATATCGTCTTCTAAGCGGCTTCCCATAATTAACACATACAAAATAAGCGTAATGCATAAGCCATAAAACAGCCCTAAAATCAGGTTTTGCTGTTGGCTTTTTTGCATAAATACTTCAATAGGTTGCCACTTAAAGACAGGACGAAACGGCATGGGGGAATATAAAGTTAAAACTGCCGTAGTTTCTCCTCGCTCTAATAAAAAAGCGGGTTTATTGTATTTTATAGGGGTAAGTATTGTATTTTGTTGCCGCCATTCAAAACTCTCAAGTGTAGAGCGATTAAAGCTAAACACACCACCGTGCTGTAATTGGCATTTTACCAAATATTGATTTTTACCAAATCGGGTTTCTAACCTTACTTGTTCGTCTGCATTTAAAGTTTTTGAGGGTGTTGT
Source organism: Pseudoalteromonas sp. S3178 (assembly GCF_005886985.1). Lineage (NCBI taxonomy): Bacteria > Pseudomonadati > Pseudomonadota > Gammaproteobacteria > Alteromonadales > Pseudoalteromonadaceae > Pseudoalteromonas > Pseudoalteromonas sp. S3178. Next base: position 45,553 of record NZ_PNCW01000072.1, read on the forward strand.
TATTGGATATGTTTGGCTAACTTCACAAGTTTGCGCAGCAAATGCAGGGTTAGTAAATAATAAAGTAGTTAAAAAAGCGCCTACAAATAAGAGTACGTACCTTTTAGGCCACTGAAGATAAAGTGTGAGTACTGCTAAAAAACTTAACTTTTTAAAAGCCATAGGCGAGAGAAAATAAATACTACATTTTTTTATACTAGCAGAGCTCGCCTATTTAGCTATTAGTTAATTACGGTGTATAGAGCTTTGTGGATTGAAATATATTCAAGCTAGGAGCGTTTTAATCGCGGCGCTAGGTTAACCCCCCGGAAAGCTTGCCATGCAGCTGTAAATTTAACCAACCATAAACACGCCCCTGTAAATTAACTGTGCAATTGAGTTAACACTTCGCTAGGTGTTTTATTAAAGTGGCGCTTAAACTCGCGGCTAAATTGCGAGGGGCTGGTATAGCCTACCTTTAATGCGGCCTCATTTGCTTTACTACCGTTGCTTGTAATGAGTTCTTTTGCTTTGGCTAAGCGTACTTTTTTTAAGTATTGCAATGGCGATTCAAAGGTCACTTGTTTAAAGGCGCGATGAAACGACGACACACTCATATTTACCTCTTCAGCTAAGCCTTCAACAGTAATTTGATCTGCATAGCTTTTATGCATGGTAGAAAGTGTTCGTGCTATTCGGGCGTAGTGCCCATCGTGCATGGCAAGGCCAATTAAAGTATGACCCTGAGGCCCACAAAGTACACGGTATACCAATTCTTTAATTATATCTTCACCAAAAATATCGGCTTCTAGCGGGCTATTTAGTGCGCTTAATAAACGATGAGTTACTTGCTCCATAGCACCATCTATTTTTGCTGATTGCACACCGCTCATTTGCCCAGAAGTAAACGGCGTATGTTCGCCCATTTGGTTTACTAACTTATGTAATGTTGCTGGGTTAATATCAACAACTACACCCATTACAGGTAGGCCGTTATCAGTAAAGGCTTCGCATTCAAGTGGTACGGGAACACCTAAAACCAGGTAGTCGCCAGCCCCATATTTTATTTGATGATCAGGGAAATGAATTATCTTATGCCCTTGGCCAACTAAAATAATACCAGAGTTGTAAATGAGTGGCTGACGAGGTGAACTCTTACTCGCACGATGAAAGTAAACTCCGGGAATAATAGTTTTCGTAACGCCCTCAAAATTGAGCAAATCATTGTGCTCGGCGTATTGCTGCAACATGTTGGCTATAGTGGGCATTAAAAAACCTTTTATCGTACAAATTTTGCGTAAAATAACAATGTTGGCAGTATTAGGCAAGCTTTAGGCATTTATTAGGCTTTTTTAATGTTTGTTTTGCCACTAATATGCACTCATTGAAATTTGGCTTAGTTAGTAACTAAGCATTCTATTTAGGGCGTGTTGATCTTTGATGGTTGAATTTGCAGCAGTATGTTTGGTTTTAGGTAAGGCAGAGCCTATGAAGTGT
>NZ_PNCW01000073.1:0-18870 GCF_005886985.1 Pseudoalteromonas sp. S3178
TACAAACCTCGCGCCGCGATTTAGTCGTCCCTAGATTGAACAAATTTCAATCCGCAAAGATCAACACGCCCTAGTTAAATAACAAAAAACCAGCATTAAGCTGGTTTTTTTAATTAAACGTTCTAAATCCTTTGAATAGGACTAATTAGTTACGCGGCAATTGGATCTTTTTCTCAACACTTTGGCGATAAAGCACAATAGTGTGACCAATCGTTTGTAGTTTAGTCGCGCCAGTTTCACGAATAATAGCATCAAAAATTAGGGCTTTAGTTTCGCGATCGTCAGTGGGTACTTTCACTTTGATTAATTCGTGAATTTCTAATGCACTTTGAATTTCAACTACTACGCCTTCGGTTAAACCGTTAGAACCTAGTAAAACTACAGGCTTGAGGCTATGTGCCTGACCTTTTAAAAACTGCTTTTGTTTGTTTGATAATGTCATGTTTATACAAATTTTGCTGAATATGGCTTGAATTAAGGGTATTCTAACGCCATCTAAAGAATATTACTAATTAGTTGCGTGTTAATTTATGACAAATAAAAAACAGTCAGCCAGTTCACAGCGTTGGCTGAAAGAACATTTTGATGATAAATATGTTCAAGAAGCGCAAAAAAAAGGCTGGCGTTCTAGAGCGGTTTTTAAATTAGATGAAGTACAAAATAGAGATAAGTTACTTCGCCCTGGTATGACTGTGGTCGACTTAGGGGCTGCTCCTGGAAGTTGGTCACAATATTTGGCTGAGAAAGTAGGTGACAAAGGGCAGGTTGTTGCGTGTGACATATTACCTATGGACTCACTTGCGGGTGTTGATTTTTTACAAGGCGACTTTCGTGAAGAGGCTGTATTGAATGCATTGTTAAAACGCATTGATGGTAAAAATGTTGATGTGGTACTCTCTGATATGGCACCTAATATGAGTGGCAATAACTCGGTAGATCAAGCCGGTAGCATGTACTTAGTGGAACTTGCACTAGATATGTGTAACCAAGTTTTAAAGAAAAATGGCGCATTTATTGTTAAAGTTTTCCAAGGTGAAGGCTTTGATCAATACTTGCAGGATGTACGTAATAGTTTTAAAGCAGTGAAAATACGCAAACCTGATGCCTCACGTGCCCGTTCTCGGGAAGTATATATAGTAGCGACTGGATACAAACTGTAGTACAGTTGCTTGGCGTTTAGTTGAATTTAAATTAATTGGATACAAGAGGTTAACCCCTTGAGCGATATGGCGAAAAATTTAATACTATGGCTGGTGATTGCAGTTGTGCTGATGTCAGTCTTTCAGAGCTTTAATGGCGGCGATCAAGTTGATCGTCAAACAAGTTACACTCAATTTGTAAAAGATGTACGTAGTGGCTCTTTACAAGAAGTTATTATTGACCGTGGTACAGGAAATATTACGGGCACTAAAAGCAGTGGCGAACGTTTTCAAACAACAATGCCAATGTACGATGAAGATTTAATTAATGATTTGCTTAAAAATGATGTAAATGTGAAAGGGGTTCAACCTGAAGAACAATCATTTTTAGCGAGTATATTTATTTCTTGGTTCCCGATGATACTGCTCATTGGTGTATGGATATTCTTCATGCGTCAAATGCAAGGCGGTGGCGGTAAAGGTGCGATGTCGTTCGGTAAGAGCAAAGCGCGCTTAATGAGCGAAGATCAAATTAAAACAACCTTTGCTGATGTTGCCGGTTGTGATGAAGCAAAAGAAGACGTTACCGAATTGGTAGACTTTTTACGCGACCCATCTAAATTCCAAAAGCTAGGCGGCAGTATACCTAAGGGTGTACTAATGGTTGGTCCTCCTGGTACAGGTAAAACGTTGCTAGCGAAAGCGGTGGCAGGTGAAGCAAAAGTACCATTTTTCACAATTTCAGGTTCTGACTTTGTAGAAATGTTTGTAGGTGTTGGTGCATCACGTGTTCGTGACATGTTTGAACAAGCTAAAAAAGCAGCCCCTTGTATTATCTTTATAGATGAAATTGATGCCGTTGGTCGCAAACGTGGCGCAGGTATGGGCGGCGGTAATGATGAGCGCGAACAAACATTAAACCAAATGCTAGTAGAGATGGATGGTTTTGGTGGTAATGAAGGCATCATTGTTATTGCTGCTACTAACCGCCCAGATGTACTTGACCCTGCATTACTTCGTCCAGGTCGTTTTGACCGCCAAGTAGAAGTAGGTTTACCAGATATTCGCGGCCGTGAACAAATACTTAAAGTTCACATGCGTAAAGTGCCATTAGGCGACAACGTAGAAGCGGCTGTTATTGCTCGTGGTACACCTGGTTTTTCAGGTGCTGATTTAGCAAACTTAGTAAATGAAGCTGCTCTTTATGCTGCACGTGGTAATAAACGTGTTGTTAATATGGCTGAGTTTGACGCTGCTAAAGATAAAATCATGATGGGCGCAGAGCGTAAGACCATGGTGATGAGCGAGCAAGAAAAAGAAATGACGGCTTACCACGAAGCAGGCCATGCAATTGTTGGCCGTATGGTGCCAGAACATGACCCTGTTTATAAAGTATCTATCATTCCACGTGGTCGCGCGCTGGGTGTAACAATGTACTTACCAGAGCAAGATCGTGTTAGCCATTCTAAAGAGCTTTTAGAGTCTATGATTTCAAGCCTTTATGGTGGCCGTATTGCTGAAGCACTTATTTATGGTGCTGACAAAGTAACAACCGGTGCAAGTAACGATATTGAGCGCGCAACTGATATTGCACGTAAAATGGTTACACATTGGGGTTTAAGTGAAAAACTTGGACCGTTACTTTACGCTGAAGATCAGAACGAGATGTACATGGGTGGCGGCGGAAGTCGTGCATCGAGCATGTCGGATGATACGGCTAAAGTAATTGATGCTGAGGTACGCTTGTTCTCAGATCGTAACTATCAGCGAGCAGAAGATATATTAAAAGAAAACATCGATATTCTTCACTCAATGAAAGATGCACTGATGAAATATGAAACAATCGATGCTAAACAAATTGATGATTTAATGGCACGTCAGCCAGTTCGTGAACCTCGCGATGCGCATGACCGTCATGAAGCTAAGCCTGAAAAAGCCCAAGCACCTCAAGAGCCGGTTATTGAAGAAACTCAAAAACCAGATGATTCATCAAAAAAAGATGAAACAAACCTTGATGACAAAGCTGAATAATCGTTAAAATAGTTATGAAAGCCCCGTACTTCGGGGCTTTTTTGTATCAACTATTTAGAAATAAGAATAAAAGGTTGGCAATGACTAACGAATTAAAGCTTCCAAGAGGCCGTAAGCTCAGCCTAGAAACTCCAGTGATTATGGGAATATTAAATGTTACACCAGATTCTTTTTCTGATGGTGGGCAGTTTATAGACCCCGTTACCGCACTCAATCAAGCTATGCAGTTGTTAAATGATGGCGCGCAAATAATTGATATAGGCGGTGAATCTACCCGTCCTGGTGCCCCTGATGTATCTCTTGAAGATGAGCTTGCGCGCGTCATTCCCGCAATTAATGCCATTCGTGAGCACAGTGACTGTATTATTTCTATAGACACAAGTAAGGCAATGGTAATGGAGCAAGCTTTACTAGCCGGGGCCGACATTATAAATGATGTAAGAGCACTTCAAAACGAGGGCGCATTAGAGGTTGTAGCAAAACACAGCGATGTGGCTATTTGTCTAATGCACATGCAAGGCCAGCCTCGTAGTATGCAATCAGCCCCTCATTACGATGATTTATTTTCAGATATAAACACTTTTTTTACTCAGCGTATTAACGCATGTGAAACAGCTGGGATTAAGCGAGAGCAGCTTATTCTTGACCCTGGATTCGGATTTGGAAAAACATTGAGCCATAATTATCAAATATTGGCTCAGTTTAATGACTTTAATAAATTTGACTTACCCTTACTTGCTGGTTTATCGCGTAAGTCGATGATAGGTAATTTATTAAATAGAGACACTAGTGAGCGCCTTGCAGGTAGCTTAGCCGGTGCATTAATAGCAGCGCAAAATGGCGCAAAAATTATTCGTGTACACGATGTAAAAGAAACCGCAGATGTACTTGGTGTATATCAAGCGTGCGATAAAGGAATTACACAATGAAAGAAAGAAAATATTTTGGCACTGACGGCGTACGTGGTTTAGTAGGCACAGCTCCCATAAACCCTGAATTTGCAATGAAATTAGGTTGGGCTGCAGGGCGAGTATTATCACAAAGCGGCACAAAGAAAGTAATTATAGGTAAGGATACCCGTATTTCTGGCTATATGCTTGAAACCGCACTAGAAGCAGGCCTTATTGCTGCAGGTATTGATGTAGTATTGCTCGGTCCAATGCCAACTCCCGCAGTTGCATATTTAGCACAAACATTTAGAGCTGAGGCGGGCATTGTTATTAGTGCTTCGCATAACCCTTATTACGATAATGGTATTAAGTTTTTTAATGGTCAAGGCTTAAAACTTGATGATGCTGTTGAGCTTGAAATAGAAGCGATGCTTGACGAACAGATGACGTGTGTTGCATCTGACAAGCTTGGTAAAGCATCACGCTTAGTTAGCGCTGATGGGCGTTATATTGAATTTTGTAAAAGCCAGTTTCCTCAAGGTCTTTCACTAGAGGGGCTTAAAATTGTTTTAGATTGCGCAAATGGCGCAACCTATCATATTGCACCTTCAGTAATGCGAGAGCTTGGTGCTGAGGTTATTACTCATGCTTGTGAACCTAATGGGGTTAATATTAATCACGAATGTGGTGCAACGCATGTAGATACATTAAAACGTAAAGTACTAGAGCACAAAGCCGATGTGGGCATTGCCTATGATGGTGATGGCGATCGTGTAATGATGGTCGATCATAATGGCCGTGTATTTGACGGTGATGACTTAGTTTATATTATAGCGTGCCAAGCTGCAGATGATCATATGCTGGGCGGTGGAGTAGTTGGTACCGTTATGTCTAATATGGGCCTTGAAAATGCTCTAAAGGCTAAAGGTATAGACTTTGCGCGCAGCAAAGTGGGCGACCGTTATGTTATGGAAGTGCTTCAACAAAAAGGCTGGAAAATTGGCGGAGAGAGCTCAGGCCATGTTTTAAATTTAGATTTAATTAGTACCGGTGATGGTATTATTTCAAGCCTTCAAGTACTTGCCGCTATGGTTGCGCAAAATCGAACATTACAAGATTTAGGTGCCGGTTTTACCAAGTACCCAATGAAAATGATCAATGTGCGTTATACACCCGGTACCGATCCTACAAAAGCAAGCGAAGTACTCGATGCGGTGGCAGAAGTTGAAAAAACTTTAGGTGATAAAGGGCGTGTTTTACTTCGTAAATCAGGTACTGAGCCAGTAGTTCGTGTTATGGTTGAAGCTGAACAAGAAAAAATAGTATTAGACAGCGCTAAAAGAATTGCAGCGGTTGTCGAATCTATGAGCAAACAAACTGATTGATAACAATAACCTCTTGTAACTTTGGGCGAGAAAAGTTAATATCTCGCCCGCTTTCTAATATGGAGTGGAAAAATGGCAACACGCAAGGCGATGGTCGCGGGCAACTGGAAAATGAACGGCTCTTTAGAGCTAGTTAAACAAATGTCTGATGCTATTAACAATGTACAATCACAAGAGATGGACATTGTTTTATTTCCTCCTTTCCCTCTAATATCAGCAATGATTGCAAGTGGAGTTGTAACTGGGACACAAACTGTTTCAGAAAATACGCCAGGTGCTTTTACTGGTGAGGTAGATGCTCAGCTTGTTAAAGACTTAGGTGCACACTATGTACTTGTAGGTCATTCAGAGCGCCGTAGTATTTATAACGAGAGTAATGCAACCGTAGCTGATAAATTTGCTAGAGCACAACAGGTAGGTTTAACCCCTATCTTGTGTATTGGTGAAAGTGAAAGCGAGCAAGAAAACGATCAAACCGAACAAGTAGTTGCTGCACAAATTGATGCAGTAATTGAAAAATTAGGTGTAGCAGCACTGAAAGATTCTGTGATAGCATACGAGCCCGTTTGGGCCATAGGCACAGGTAAGACTGCATCGCCGGAGCAGGCACAAGCTGTTCATAAATTTATCCGCGATAAAATTGCATCACTAGATAGCGATTTAGCACAAGGGCTTACCATCTTATATGGTGGTAGCGTTAACGAAAAAAATAGCGAATTATTATTTGCACAAACAGATATAGATGGCGGCCTAATTGGCGGAGCTAGTCTTAAAGCAGATTCATTTACTGCAATCTGTAACAGTGCAAAAAGGACCGTATAAGATGTACGAAATTTTATTAGTAGTTTATTTAGTTGTAGCTCTAGCTTTAGTTGGTATGGTTTTAATCCAACAGGGTAAAGGCGCTGACATGGGCTCATCATTTGGTGCTGGTGCTTCGGGCACTGTTTTTGGCTCATCAGGTGCAGGTAACTTCATGACTAAAACAACAACCAGCTTAGCAACAGTCTTTTTTGTATTAAGCATTGTTTTAGGTAATCTTACTGCTGGTCAAATTAAAAAGACTGACGAGTGGGAAAACCTTGAGCCAGCACCTGCAGCAGAAACTGTATTACCTGCTGAAGAAGATGTGCCAGTTTCAGCTACTAAAGAGCAAAGCTCTGACGTACCTAACTAATTTTAGTTTAAAACTAACGTTAAACGATTTATAGACCTCAGATAAGTCATTAAGTTTAACACTTAAGCGAAAGCTTAAAATGCGGATGTGGTGGAATTGGTAGACACGCTACCTTGAGGGGGTAGTGCTTTAGGGCGTGGGGGTTCAAGTCCCCCCATCCGCACCAAATTATAGAAACCAGTAACAGTAATGTTACTGGTTTTTTTATGCCTGCAATTTATGTTGAGTGTTATTTGTACTGCTGCTTCTTTATGGAGCAATTAGTTATTTAATTTTTTGAATTATTTGTAAAAAAAACTAGAAATATTACAAATTTAGTTAACACTTATGAGTAATAAGCCGATAATAGATTTAGACAATAAAATAAGGTATTTACAATGGCTTCAGGCTTCTCTTTTCAAAATCTCAGCATAAGTAAAAAAATACATGCGATTACGAGTATTGCTGTCGTTGCATTTTTAGTGATTGTTTTGATCAACTATTTTGCTATGAATGATAATAGAATTGCACTTGATGAAATGGAAAAATCATCTTACCAAGTTGTTAAGTTAACATCAGCTAACGTTGGCATTTTAGAGAAGCTAGACGAACTTTATACTCAAGCGGTCACATTTGGTGAGCAGGATTTAGTGGAAAAAGCGTCCGATACATATAACCAACTTGAATTAAATATTATCGCGATAGAAAAAATAAATGCGTCTTATATTCATAGTGACACTAAAGAGCAACTCGCAAATTATGAAAAAATATCAGCGACCATTGCAAATGGCATGGTAAATGGGACAGCCGATTTTAGTAAAATTCAGCAACAAGCACAGAGAAAAACAGCGCTTTACAATGATGTACTTGAAAAGTTTAAGGCATCACAAGTAAAAGCAGATGATCGCTTTTTTGAACTTGTTGCAAGCACAAAGGACCGCTCTGATTACGCGCTTACATTAATGTTAGTTGTTTCTATTGTATCGCTTATGTTACTGCTCTTTATGGCTATTTGGATAGCTAAGCGAATTGCTTCTTCAGCAAGTGATGCGGCAAATAATTTGAGCCTATTAGCAAACGGTAAAGGCTCGTTAAGCACTAAGTTGACAGTTAACTCTGAGGATGAAATAGGCCAAGTATCTATAAACTTTAACTCTTTTATTGGTATATTGAAAAAAACGGTATTAGAAATAATAGCTGTTTGCGAACCGTTAATGGAAAATTCTACTCGTTTAGTACAGGGGATGGAACAAGCGGAGCGCGCAACGACCAAGCAAACCAGTGACGCTGAGATTGTGAAGCAATCGATGGAAGAGATGAAGCAGAGTGTTGGAGATATTTCTCAATCAGCTGCAAGTGCTTCTCATGCCGCGCAAACGGCAGAGAAAGAAGTTGAGCAGAGTAGAACTCAAGTGCAAACATCAGTAACCGCTTCCCGCACGTTGAGTGATGAGATTAATCACGCAGCTACAACAATTAATAAATTAGCAGACGATACAAAAAATGTATCGCAAATATTAAATGTTATTACATCAATAGCCGAGCAAACAAATTTACTTGCACTTAATGCAGCTATTGAGGCTGCTCGTGCTGGTGAGCATGGCCGAGGCTTTGCTGTTGTTGCTGATGAAGTTAGAGAGCTTGCATCGCGTACAGCTCATTCTACAAATGAGATCCGAGAGCTGTTGACTACTTTAACTGAAGCGGCTAACGAATCAGTTACAGCAATGACATCGGCAAGAGATATGGCTACCGATAATGCAACTGCAGCTGAAAAAACAGGTATTTCTATAGAGAAAATCGCAGAGCAAATGTTAGAAATCAATGGAATGAATTCACAAATTGCTGCTGCCACCGAAGAACAAACGTCAGTTGCTGCTATGGTTGTAGAAAATGTTACAAATATGCATGTATCATTTGAAGATACAATGGACTCGCTAACCGCTGTTAGGGATGTAGCTAAAAACCTTCATTATCTTTCAGATAACCTGCTAGATGCTACTGCTAAATTTAAAATAGAATAAGCAAAGCGTAATTATAAAAAAACCACCTAATTGGTGGTTTTTTTATAATATATTAGTAGCACTTAAAAAGTAGCTATCACTTTAACTTTATCTGTGGCTTTGCTGCTATCAATATAACCGATAGAGTCTGCATTAGCCGCTACAAAGTCTATAACAGCTTGGTCTGTATCCAACTTTTCAGGCGGTGTGCCTTTACCGGTAAAAACAAGTTTTGACCAGTAAGCGTTTAATTGGCTACTCGATTTACCAACCACCTTAGAATTGAATTCCTCAGCAACAGCGGTACCGTTTTGAGTTGCTGGATTAACCTTATTTCCGTTATCAAAAGACTTAGTTTTCCCTAAGTAAATCTTCTTTATAGTGTCTGCATCAAGTGCACTTGCATTACCAGGGTTTACAATCACTGCAACTTCAGCGAAAGCACCGAAAGAACATATCGAAAGTGCACTAGCTAGAATTAATTTTTTCATATTCCGCTCCAATTAAAATACTAAGTCAACACCAACGGCTACAACATCTGTCTCAGTGTTAGTGACGTCATCATCAAATCGGCTAAAGTCAATTTTAAACGCAGCTGAAGGGTGGAAGTCGTAGCGAGCTCCAATTGTGACAACGTTGCTCTCTGCACGCACGTTATCAAGTGCAAGGTTAACAGTCGTATTTAATAATGGAATTGATTCAAGTGTATTAAAACGTGATGAATCATGTTCATCATCATTTTTTTCATAGGTGAGGTGAACGATAACATCATCTATACGATAGCCAGCAGAGGCATAGTATTGTGATTGTTCAGCCAAAATACTTCCCTCGACTTCAAACTGAGTATATTCAGCATCAAATAAGAAGTTTTCATAGTCTACAGAGAAGCCAATTCCAAAAAAAGTTGTTTCATCTTCGTCCGTGATAAGATCATTTGCTGTGCTGGTTAAACCGCTCGTGTTAAGTACAGCAATAAGTTCATTTAATTTACTTAAGTCATCGTCATCGCTTAAGTCGTCGATATCAGTAGAAATGCTCGTGTCGGCAACAATGTATGCAGCCCGCGCACTAAACCAGTCGTATGATAGGCTCCAGTTTATACCGCCTAAATTATTTAATTCTGCAGGCAGGTCATTTCCAAATACATCTATATCGCCATCAAAGGCACCATAAAAGCCTTGTAAAGTAGAGTCCCAATCTCCTAATTGATTGTTATAAACGACACTTAACCCTTCATAAGTCGAGAATGGGATGCCATAGACTGATCTTGGTGGACGTACCCAGCGATAAGCATAGCCAACGTCTAAAAAGTCTGAGTATTTATAAAAAGGGACGCGCATTTTACCAGCGCTAAATTGCAGCTCATCGCTGTATTCATAAGTAACATATGCCCATTCGAATGTTGCGTCAAAGTCATCTTCTCCACGCGCAATAATTTGAGCCGTAGCGGTTAGCTTTTCTTGAAGATCAGCAGATAGTTGTAAAGCGAACTTACTCTCATTTTTAAATGAGATATCGTCGTCATATCCGTATAAGGTCTGATCACTGTCTAGACTTTTACCACCGACAATAGATGCAAAACCATTAATACGTACCTCAGCGCTTGCATAACTTGTTGCAAGTACAGCACATACAGCTACTGCTACAGATAGCTTTTTCATATGTATTTCCTATTTGTTATTTAGATGTTGATTTCATGAGGATTATAGATGTGATAGTAGTTTTTATCTAATAAATTTAGAAAGTTAGTATAAATAAATTTAGAGGGGGTTTTTATAGGTTTTTAACATAAGTTTTAAAAGTGGGTACTAAAAACTGAACCGTATGATTTTATTAGAATAAATTTCAAGCCTAATTATTAAGGCTTTCTTATAATAACGGGAACTTTAAAACTAAAATTTATTTATACGTTCTTTGATTGAGAGGCTAAAACAAACATTGTAGGTAATTATCAAGGCTATAAGCAAATTGGCCCAATTACACTTTAATTATTAATTATTAATTATTAATTATTAATTTTATTTAAGTTTTTTTGACACCAAAGTAATGCTTGCTGTTTATTTTTAACGGCAATTTTTTGGTAAACTTTATGCAAATGCACACGAACGGTAGCTTCACTTATAAATAAAGTGTCTGCAATGGCACTTGAATGCAAGCCAGAGAAAAGTAAATTTAGAACTTTAATTTCTTTACATGTTAAGTTATTTGATTGCAGTGTAGTTTGTTGTTCACTGGCAAGCATTTGTCTCATCCAACCATCAGTGACTGCACGAGGAAACCATAATTTACCTTGTTCAATCGCTTCTAATCCTTGAGTAAAAAGCTCTTCTTCGGTGCCTTCATAAAATAAACCTTTTAAATTAGGCCATTCCTTTAATGCTAATACATCACCGTCTTTAGGGACGTCAAAAATTGCTAAACCTTGATGGCCATTTTGCTGCATAAATTGATTAATCAGTTCGTAATTAGTTATGACATTTAAGGCTTGATAATTAACAAGTAAAACATTGTAGTGAGCGGCAACACAAAAAAGGGAAGTATAATTTGGGTTTTTAAAACATTGAATATGTTTATCTGTTGTATTTGCAATATTCATAATTTTCTATCCATAGACTGCATGTTAGTACTATATTCTTATTTTTAGTTAATTTCAATGATGAGCCTGTGCCTTTTTGTATTTTTTTTATACACATTAGTACATTTATAATAAGTTGTTTTATAAGCGATTTTAAAATTAAATGATAGGGATTCTTTTTATTTACAAGAGGTTATTTGTTTTATTTAATTTTTTAATATCTGTCTCGGTTAAAGATAATTTATCTTAAGCGAATAGTATTTGCTAAAAATTTATAGTATTTTCAATTAATTTAAAAAAACATACATTTGTTCACAATATTGTCATATAATGTCCCTCCAGAGGAAAGGTGCTATCACGCATCTTTTTTTATGCCTAAAATTTATATTTTCTTAATATAAATGCATAACAAATTACACGGTATCCTTTGGAGAATATTTTGAAACTACGCACACTCTCACAGTTAAGCCTAGCAATTGTTGCTGCACTATCTACCTCAGTAAATGCTGAAGAAGCTAAAACAACAGCAAAACAAGACGCGTTTGAAAAAATCGAAGTTACAGCTCGTAAACGTACAGAGAGCTTATTTGAATCTCCAACCGCTATCACATCAATTGGGGCGAACCTTATTGATAAAGCCAATATGAGTAACCTTGAAGATATTGGTAAATATGTTCCAAACTTAAATATCACCCGCTATGGCGTTGGTAATGCAGCACATGCGTCTGTATTTATTCGTGGTATTGGTCTACAAGATCATATTATCACTACAGATCCAGGTGTAGGCGTTTATTTAGATGGCGTTTATTTAGGCCGTCAAATGGGCTCGAACTTATCACTACCTAATGTTGAGCGTGTTGAGGTTTTACGTGGCCCACAAGGTACGCTATATGGTCGTAATACTTTAGGTGGCGCGGTAAATGTAATTACTAAACAACCAGGTGACGAAGGTATTGTTACTACTTCGGCAAAAATTGGTAGCCGCGGGCGTATTGCCGGTGATGTTTATTTTAATAACTCACTAAACGATGAACTAAGCATGTCGGCTAGTGCATCATACAAAACACGTGATGGTGTTGGTGAAGCTGTTAATTTAGCTAATCCCGAGAAAGAAATTGGTGAGGAAGAAGAATTTAGTGGTCGTGTTGCCCTTAAGTGGCAAGCGAATAGCGATTTAGCATTTACTTTCTCTCTCGATGGTGTTGATAACGAGTCGGGTCAATCGCCTTACACTATAGAATTAACTGAACCGCTAGATGCAAACGATGTATTCAATGGTGACTTTCCACTACTTACACAAGACATGATCCCGTCAGATCCTGATGATTTGGGTACTACTGTTGCTGGTATTGAGTCTACATCTTATTCAGGTTGGGGGTCGTCATTTACTGCTGATTGGGCAATTGATGACACATATACAGCTAAGTTTATTTCAAGCTACCGTACTTCTGAATATGAAGGCGGTCTAGATGATGATGCCTCACCACTTAATTTATCTGAGTTCCCAGAAGAAGGCGGAGCTGACCAATACTCGTTTGAAATTCAACTCAATGCTACTTACGATAATATGGATTTTGTATCAGGCCTTTATTTCTTTAATGAAGATGGATTTACGCGTTCAGGACCATTTGTATTTAGCCCGTTCAATACGCCTAATGGATTCTTAAACGATGGTGTAACTCCTTCGTTTGGTGGTTATGGCGACTTTGAAATTAACCAAGAAACTAATTCATACGCAGTTTATTTTAATACAAGTTACGACTTAACTGATGATTTAAGTATTGGTGGCGGCCTTCGCTACTCAAAAGATGAAAAAGATGCTGACGCTATCTTCCCAACATTTGCAGAGCGTAAATATGTAAGTGCTGAATTTGACGCTGTAACGTGGGATGTTAATGCATCTTACCAAATTAGTAATAGCATGAATGTGTATGGTCAAATACAAAAAGGCTATCAAACAGGCGGTTTCCCTCCTCGCCCATTTGGTGGGCCAGATCAGTTTGTATCATTTGATGAAACTAAAGCGGTTAACTACGAGATGGGCTTAAAAGGCCAAGTACATGAAAATGTATCTATGATGCTAGCGGTATTCGTAACTGACTACACCGACTTAGCACTGCCATTTTCAGATCCTACAGCAGGTGGTGGCTTCGTAACAATCGTAGAAAATGCAGGCCAGTCTAAAGCACAAGGTATTGAGCTTGAAACAACGGTTGCAATAACAGACGACTTTACCATTCGCAGTGCCGTTGGTTACTTAGACTCTGAAATTACAGAGGTCGATGCAGGCGTTCAAGGGATTGGTAAAGGTGACTCACCAGCACTTACACCTCGTTGGACTGTCATGATTGCACCTTCTTACTTTATGGATTTAGACAGCGGTGCAACAGTTGCGTTTAACGCTAACTATTCATATCGTAGCGATATGCAAGGACAATCGGTTTACAATGAAAGTGAAACTATAGACTCACGTGAGTTAGTTGGTTTTAATGTATCTTACACGAACCCTTACGGCGACATGGAAGTTACGATATACGGTGAAAACGTATTGAACGAAGTTTACGATGTAGGTCGCTTACAACAATCTGGCTTTGTTGGTGTTATGCGCAGTAATGACCGTAGTGAGTTTGGCTTAAAATTCAAAAAAGATTTTGAGTTATAAGCTAAAATATTTTTAAAAAGTATGTAACTTACGAATACGACTATTTTATTTTGTAATATAGGCCGAATCAGCTTTTGATTCGGCCTTTTTAGTTTGTGTATAGGCCAAATTGTTCGTTACAATAGCGCCTCTTAATTGCAAACGAGTCCTCAGATGAAAATTCTTGCCGATCAAAATATGCCTTTAGTTGAGCAGTACTTTGCAGACTTTGGTGAGGTTGAACGCTTTGATGGCCGCAAATTAACACCAGAACAATTAATTGATGTAGATGTACTACTCACTCGTTCTGTCACAAAAGTAGATACTACGCTTTTAGCGTGTGCTAATAAGCTGAGCTTTGTTGGTACAGCAACCATTGGTGTAGATCATATAGACACTCATTTACTAAGCGATAAAAACATTGCATTTAGTAGTGCCCCAGGTTGCAATGCTATCGCTGTTGCTGAATATGTAATCAGTAGTTTATATGCTTTAGCTCAAGAAAATGCACAGCCACTTAGCGGTAAAACAATAGGTATTGTAGGCGTTGGTAATATAGGCAGCTGTTTAGCTGATAAACTAAAAGCGCTAAACGTTAATGTTTTACTATGTGATCCACTAAAACATGAGCAAGGCTTATTAAAAGAGCACATAGGACTTGATGAGTTATTGGCTAAAAGCGATGTTGTTACTTTACATGTTCCGCTAATCAAAACTGGTAAACATAAAACGCTTCATTTGATAGATCAAACACGTTTAAAAGCACTTAAACCTGGGTTAATTTTAATTAATGCTTGTAGAGGTGAAGTTATTGATAATCGAGCATTACTAAAAGTAATGGAGCAAGGTGCAGACCTAGATTTAGTGTTAGATGTATGGGAAAACGAACCAGACATATTAACACCGTTGCTTGATCATGTTCGCTATGCCAGTGTGCATATTGCGGGGCACACTCTTGAAGGGAAAGCCCGAGGTACGCAAATGTTATATCAAGCATTATGCGAACTAAAAAATGTTAAGGGCGTTAAATCACTCGATGATTTTCTACCTGAGCCTGTAATTACTCAAGCAACTTTACAACCGAGCTTTGAAGACGAAGACATAGCACGTTTAGTACACTTAATTTACGATGTTCGCCGCGATGACGGCATTTTACTTCGTCACTTAGCTAAAGATGGGTTTGATAGCCTACGCAAAAACTATCCAGTAAGGCGCGAGTTCAGTACGTTAGAAGTGCAAGCAGCACCAGATCTAATGGCAAAGTTGAATCAGCTAGGCTTTACAACAGCAAACTAATTTAATCTGTGGTGTTGCTTTAACACCGCTAATAGAGGAATAAATATGTCGCAAAAATATAACGTTGCCGTACTCGGTGCTACTGGTTTAGTAGGCCGTCAGATCATAGAAACACTTGAAGATCGTAAGTTTCCAGTGGATCAACTTTTTTTACTTGCTAGTAGTCGAAGTGCTGGTGAAGATATAAAGTTTCGTGGTGAAACCATAGAAGTACTAGACGTTGAAGGCTTTGACTTTAGCCAAGCACATATTGGTTTATTTTCAGCCGGCGGCAGTGTATCAGAAAAATATGCACCTATTGCAGCAGAGGCTGGATGTGTAGTTATCGACAACACATCACACTTTAGAAATGACTTTGAAGTACCACTTATAGTGCCTGAGGTTAATGCTTCAAGCTTAGTTGACTTTAGAAATAAAAATATTATAGCGAACCCTAACTGCTCAACCATCCAAATGATGCTGGCACTTAAACCGATATACGATGCTTATGGAATTGATCGAGTAAATGTATCGACATACCAAGCTGTGTCGGGTGCAGGTAAAGAAGCTGTAGACGAACTTGCCAAACAAACAGCCAATTTAATGAATGCTCGCCCTATGGAAAACGAAATATTTCCAAAACAAATAGCATTTAACGTAATTCCACAAATAGATAGTTTTGAAGATAACGGCTATACCCGCGAAGAAATGAAAATGGTTAACGAAACACATAAAATTTTAGGTGATACGACTATTGCAGTTAATCCTACATGTGTGCGAGTGCCTGTATTTTTTGGTCATTCTGAGTCTATTAACATAGAAACACGAATGCCTTACGATTTTGAGCACGTAAAGCAATTATTAAACGATGCACCTGGTGTTGAGCTAATTGATGATGAAGGGGATTACCCAACTGCAGTATCTGATGCAAGCGGCAACGATACAGTTTATATTGGGCGATTACGCGCCGATATTTCACATCCCCATGGTTTAAATATGTGGGTTGTAAGTGATAACACTCGAAAGGGCGCTGCAACTAATAGCGTTCAGATTGCAGAAGAGTTAATTGCAAATTATCTATAAAATTAGTAATTAATAAAGAGGTTAATATAAGCGGCAAACTTTTATAGTTTGCCGCTTTTGTTTTTAGGATGTCAAAATATTGCCGCTTTAGTTTGTTAATAAACTAAACACCTTGATCTTTCTGATTAAAATAGAATTACGAAAAAAGTTTTAAGGTATTTATTTTCAAAGCGTTGCAATGGATATTAGGCCGCAACTGGTTTATAGTTTGTAACTGGAATAGAGCTTGCAATAAAAATAGATTGTAATAATAAATTAGAATCAACCATTTGGTTGGTAACGGCAAGAATAATCAGTGTTTACGTAGTTACAAAGGTAGATAATTACGTAGCATTATATATTAAAGGATCAGCATGCGCGGTTTAGCTTCACTTATTATATTAGCGTCTGCATTGGTAGTAACTCCGCTTTACTCTCAAGACAGTACCCAATTAAAGGGGCCAAAGGGCGCTGACTATGGTGCGCAAGGGCGATCAATTGGGCCAATAAAACCAACTGATACTCTGTGGCGTATTGCCGCGAAAGTACGTCCCGATAACTCAGTTAGTATTTATCAAGTTATGCAAGCCTTGTATAACAAAAACCCAAACTCCTTTTTAGAACAAAATCTTAACCACATGCAAAGTGGTGCTTTTTTAAAAATACCTACTTTAGCTGAAATCAGAAGTGTCGACCCACAACTAGCCAAACAACGTTCTGAGCAAGATGATGGTTTATGGGAAAAGAAAAAGAATGGCACGCTTACGCAAAGCGAAATCACGTCAGCACAAACAAAAGTTACACAAGCACGTAAAATAGACGTAGATGATGCTAAAAAAGAGATTCAAAAAGAATTAAACGAAATAAAAACTGAGCAAAGCACTAAATTAGTGGCTTTACAGGAGCAATTTAAAAACTCAGTAAGCAACGTTGAAGAGATTTTAGTTGAAAATAACCAGCTCAAAAAGCAATTGTCAGGAATTTCAAAAGAGCTTGAAAATGTCCGGTTACAATTAGGGCAAGACAGCGAAATCCAAAAGCAATTAAAAGAACTTATTGTTAAACAAAATGAGATCATTGCACAACAAAAAGAAAAAGTAATAAAACCAGAAGAGTCATTTGATTTTAATTCGTTATTTTCAAACCCAATAGTGCTTGGCTTATTAATGTTTATTCCTGGGTTACTGATCATTTTTGCTGTGGTGATGTTTTTACGAAAACGTGCTGACGGCAAAGAAGAAACTCAAAACGATGACGACTTTTTACCACAAACACCTACTTATACTGACGACGAAGACATTGTAACAGGCTTAAATGATGACCCTATAGTACCAGACCCATTAGATGACTTAAGTGTGCAGCTTGATGATAATCTCGACAATGACATGCTGCCAGACGATGATAGTTTAGATGATGATAGTTTAGATGATTTTTCTGAAGGGGAAAACTTACTCGATCAGGATGAACTAGAAAGCTTGTTAAGTGATGATATTGTTTTTGATGATGAAAATACTGATGACGATGATCTAGATATTTTTATGCAGCAAGGCTTTGATCAAACTTCAGACGATAGCCTAGAAGATATTGACTTAGATTTAACTGATGAACCTGTAAATAATGACGAGATTTTAACAAACGATGATCTAGATAGTTTATTTGATGAAGATGATAGCCTGCCTGAATTTGATTCAGAGCAAAAAGGTGACACGGCAGAAGATGATAGCTTAGAGACTCACGATGAAATGGCGGCATTGAGTGAAGAGCTAGCTGGTGAAGATGATTTTGATATTGATGATTTACTTGATCAAACATCGAATGAGCTAGATAGCGAGAACAATGCTCTTGATGAACCTCAAGCAAGTGACGACTTTGACTTAGATGACATAGATAGCTTAATTGATGAAGCAAACGAAACTACGAGTACTGATGAAGATTCATTAGACAGCAGTTTACTTGAAGAAGACGAGTTACTAGACACAAGTGATGATTTTGATTTAGACGATATAGATAGTCTAATTGATGAAGCCAATGAGCCCACAGCTACTGATGGAGATTCATTAGGCGGCGATTTACTTGAAGAGAATGAGTTACTTGAAGAGAATGAGTTACTTGAAGAAGATGAGTCACTAGACACAAGTGATGATTTTGATTTAGACGACATAGATAGTTTAATTGATGAAGCAAACGAGCCTACAGATACTGATGGAGATTCATTAGGCGGCGATTTACTTGAAGAGAATGAGCTACTTGAAGAAGATGACTCACTAGACACAAGTGATGATTTTGATTTAGACGATATCGATAGTTTAATTGATGAAGCAATCGAGCCTACAAGTACTGATAAAGGTTCATCAGGTGGAGATTTACTTGAAGAGAATGAGTTGCTTGAAGAAGATGAGTCATTAGACACAAGTGATGATTTTGATTTAGACGATATAGACAGCCTCATAAATGATCAATTAGATGAACAAGGTTCAAGAGATTCTGAAATTGATAGTGCGTTAGCGGATTCGGTAGAAGATTTAGCTGATGCCCAAGAAGAGTTAGATATTGATGATATCGAATCTTTAGCTACTACATTAAACGAAGAGCAGGGGCTTACAGAGGAAACTGAGCTTGAAGAAGAGCCTGAACTTTTAGAAGAGCCTGAGCTTGAAGAAGAACCAGAGCTTGTAGAAGAGCCAGAGCTTGTAGAAGAACCAGAGCTTGAAGA
>NZ_PNCW01000074.1:0-15934 GCF_005886985.1 Pseudoalteromonas sp. S3178
AAGTAAAAACCGAGCAACAAAGAGTAAATTGCCCCTAGGCAGAACCCTTCGGGCAGCGCATGTTTGGCATTTATGCTACGTTATCGCCTATTTATGGGGAATAACCACACTACATAGGCTCTGCCTTGCCTAAAAACCAAACATACTGCTGCAAATTCAACCACCAAAGAACAACGCGCCCTAATAAGGGCTTTTTTTAAAGAGGAGCTTTATGCAGGGCAATATTGTTTTAAAAATTCATGATGCGGCGGTAATTGGCTAACACGCTGTTCTATTTGCTGTTTAATACCGTGTAAAAAACGGGTGAGTTCTTCATTGTTCATCATGCTGGCTATTAAGTGGTGCTGTTCAGGCCCAATACCTTGTCCAAGCATAACTTGCACCCAAGAGTCGACTCTAAAAATATCACCATCGTCTAAAAATACACGGCCAGTTTGTTTAAACAAGTCAATTTTATGCTTAAGTGTTTTTGGCACTTCCATGGCGCTACAGTGTTGCCAAAATTCGCTGTCATCGCGATTAGTTACTTTGTAATGCAGCACAATAAAATCGCGAATATTTTCAATTTCGCTTTTAAGTTGTTTGTTGTATTCGTCAATAGCGTGATTGGTAATGCCATTAAACGGAAATAAACGCATAAAACGAATAATACCCGACATAATTAAATGAATGCTGGTGGACTCAAGTGGTTCAACAAATCCACTAGCAAGACCAAGCGCAAGGCAGTTTTTGTTCCAGCCTTTTAAGCGACGCCCAGTTTTAAATTTAATAACACGGGGTTCAGTAAGCGCTTCACCTTCAATGTTATTTAGCAATAACGCTTTAGCTTGTTCGTCATCCATATATTGACTGCAATACACTAACCCATTGCCTACACGATTTTGCAGCGGTATACGCCATTGCCAACCGCTTTTATGGGCAATAGAGCGGGTAAGTGGCAATACGGTATTACTGGTTGATTTTGTTTGTACTGCAATGGCGCTATTGCATGGTAATAAGTTCGACCAATCTTCGTAGCCCGTATGCAATGCTTGCTCTATTAATAAGCCTCTAAAGCCGGTGCAATCTATAAAAAAGTCGCCGTTTATTTGCTCGCCACTATTTAAAAGTAATGATTCTATGTGGCCTATTTTAGCGTTTTTTACTACTTTTTGTATTTTACCTTCAACACGCTTTACACCTAATGGCTCTGAAAATTCACGTAAAAACTGCGCGTAACGCGTGGCATCCATATGGTAGGCGTAGTTAATAGGGTTTTGTTGGTTAAACGCAAATTTACCGGCTTTAGCCGCCTGCAGCTCGTAACAGTAATCGCCAAAAGGGTTGTTTATTCCTAAAGTTTTGCCTTGTAGCCAAAAGTGATGAAACTCACCCGCCCAACATTCTTTGCCCGTTACGCCAAATGAGTGAATATAACGCGTGTTTTCATCGCCCCAGTTTTCAAAGCTAATACCTAATTTAAAGCTTGCTTGAGTGGCTTTCATAAAAGATTGCTCATTTATACCTAGCAATTTATGAAACGTACGAATAGGCGGAATTGTTGCCTCGCCAACGCCTACAGTGCCAATATCGTCAGATTCAACAAGGGTAACGTGTATATTTTTGCCAATTAATTTTGCAAGTGCAGCCGCAGCCATCCAGCCTGCAGTACCGCCTCCCGCTATTACTACGTTTTTAACAGCATTTGTTTTAGTCATTATGTGGCTGCCTATTATTAGATAAAAGATAATTTAAAAGCTCGCGGTTACTCGGTAAGCCTTTTAAGTATTGCGCTATTTTTTCACGGTTTTGCTGATAAAAATAATCGCCAGCTTGTACGCTGGTAAACGCATTTTGTGCTTGAGGTGTTTGTGTATTAAAGCCCATGCCGTATAAAACATACTGGTAACTACTTGATGAAAATACTTCTTCGTTTTCAATAAAGTCAAAGCGGCTAGGGGGCTGAAATTGCCACAGTTTTAGTAAGTTTTGTAGCCGCTCTGGTGCAGTTGTTAAATCGCGAATGTTTTGCCAGTAGGGGGTATCGTCGCGTTCGCTTAGCACATAATGGAGTTTTAAAAATTCGACAACACGCTGCCAACGCGTGCTAAAGCGGTCATTAAAACGTGTTTCAAGCTGGCTCATGTGGGTGCGGTTTTGTGGTAGTTGCTCGCTTATCATGCTAATTGAAAGTTCAACCATGGCAAGTGCAGAGGCTTCAAGAGGTTCTAAAAAACCAGCCGACATACCCACGGCAACACAGTTTTTGATCCAAAATTTTTGCCTGTATCCAGGGCTGAATTTTAATACACGGTAATTAAGCTGCTCAGCTTGTTGCTCGCTGGTACTTTTAGCTATGTAGCATTTTAAAGTCTCAGTTGCGCTTACATCACTTTGGTATTTACTACTAAACACATAACCTGTACCACGGCGTGTGGGCAGGGCTATATCCCAAATCCAGCCGTTACCTTGCGCAGTAGAGAGCGTTGCTGAGGCAATATTTTGAGGAGGATGAGAGTTAGGTATTTGCGCAGCAACAGCACTGTTGTTAAATAAAATATGATCTTGCGCTATAAATTCACTTTTAAAATGCTCCCCAATTAAACGCGCACGAGAGCCTGAGCAATCTAAAAATAAATCACCTGTTATATTGCCATTATTATTGGTTTTTAATGAGGCTATATAATCCTTTTCGTCATTAATAACCTCGGTTACATCGTCAGTAATATGCGCAACGTTTAAGTGTTTAATACAGTGTTTTTTTAAAAACTCGGCAAATTTACCTGCATCTAAGTGGTAGCCATAGTTAGTAACGGCTGCATATTCTGGGGTTTGTAATTGCTTTGGCGCAAGCGCTGCTTGGCATACAAAACTTTGCATATTAACTACATCAGCAAACTTTTGGGTGGGCGCTATGCGTTGCCAACTTGCGTGTAAATTAGTGTGCTCGTAGCCTAGAGGGTTCATAAAAGGGTGGTAGTAGTTTTCTCCCTCGCTGAGGTTGCGCCAATTTATAAATTTAGAACCTTGCTTAAAGGAGGCGTCGCATTGGGTTATAAAATCAGTTTCTTTAATGCCAATGCGCTGCAACGTGTTACGCATTGAAGGCCACGTGCCTTCGCCTACACCTAGTATTGGCACATTTGCTGACTCAATTAACGTGACACTTAAATGTGGATGCTCAGCAGCTAATAAACCCGCGCTTAGCCAGCCGGCTGTGCCGCCACCTAAAATGACTATTTTTTTTATTGGTTTGGTCATGAGTTAAAACCCTAAACTTGATAACACATAAACTATATCGTTTTAAATACAAAAAAGCCGCTAGTAAAAACTAACGGCTTTGCTTTGTATTACCTTTAGAAGTTGTAACGCATACCAATATTGTAGCGTGCGCCTAGTTGTTGCAGGTTCCATAATTGCACTGAAGTTCGGCCATGTTCGCGGCTGTTTTGCTCAGTAATATTTATACCTTCAACAAAAAACGAAAGCTGTTCGCTGTAGTTGTAAGCAACGTTAAAGTCGATTTGATAATACTCTTCAGTAAAACCTGGCTCGTTAACGTAACGTGCAGCGCTATTTAAAAACTTATCACGCCAGTTATAGGCAACACGGGCTTGAAAGTCATCGTTTTCGTACATAGCAATAAAGTTAGCTGTATCGCTTAAACCCACTAGTGCAAATTGCGTAGTAGTTGGGTCTGCGTTTACATCAAAGTCTATATCGCCATTAACGGTAGTGTAGTTTGCTTGAACGCCAAAGCCGCTTTCACCAAAAAAGTGTTGAAATGCAATTTCAAAACCATCAATAGTAGCGTTTTTATTGTTAGTAGGTACTTGTGCCGTAAATTCGAGTAGTGGGTCATCGCTGTTAGC
This sequence comes from Pseudoalteromonas sp. S3178, assembly GCF_005886985.1. Lineage (NCBI taxonomy): Bacteria > Pseudomonadati > Pseudomonadota > Gammaproteobacteria > Alteromonadales > Pseudoalteromonadaceae > Pseudoalteromonas > Pseudoalteromonas sp. S3178. The sequence goes on from NZ_PNCW01000074.1 coordinate 3,852, forward strand.
AATAACATCGTACGCGGCTTCAAACTCTTCGTAGGTCATAGAGTCAAAATCTACGCCATTTTCGGTGGCGGCAACCATTTGAAATAAGTTTGAATCAGTAATAGCTAACCCGCGAGATTCCAGCTCTGCAATAGCAGCTTGTGCACGAGGGCCCGCAGTTGCATCACGTAAACCATAGTAATTTTGCGTCATGGGTGTTAAACCAATAAAGTTTTCGATATCTTTTGTGTAATAACCAACTGACACATAACTTGTTTCTGCAAAGTACCACTCAGCCGATACATCAATATTATCTGACTCAAGCGGCACTAAACCAGGGTTACCAGTTGAAGCCGTGGCGGGCGACGAACCTGCCAAAATTGTTGGACCGCCAGGTACGCCCACAGTAGCAGCAGAGCTTAAGTTATCATACGTTGGGCGGGCAATTGTTGTACTGTAAGAAAAGCGCGCTTTAACGTTTTCGATTACTTCTATGTCAAAGTCTAAGCTTGGTAAAAAGTGATCGTAGCTAGATTTAAGCGTGAAATCTTCTTTGTTTGAGCCAAAGCGTACATTGAAATCGTTATTACCTTCCCATGCTACTGCATTTGGTAAATCGATATTAGCTGTTGAAGTAATGTCGGTTGACTCTTGGCGTGCGCCAATAACTAGGTTATAGGGCATATCGCCAATGTAGCCGTTGTAAGTAAATTGCACAAACGCGGCGGTTATGTCTTCTTCAATAGAGCGGTTTGTGGCAAATGCACCATCGGCTGCAAAGTTAAAGCCGTATTGCTCGCCTGCCCAATAACCTATTTGTGAAGCGCTGCCCGTATACCCTTGATTAAATGAACCTGATGTATCGTAATCATCAAACTCAGCTAAAAAGTTGGTAGGGTTTAAGTAACCCTCTGGCAGCTCACCTGGGTTTTCAATACCCCAGTTACCCATAGTGTTACGAGTTAGTGATTGTAGTGAATGGCTTTGCATAGAGCGAGACTCTATACCAAAGTCAATTGCACCGTTTTCAAGCTCGTATTTACCATGTAGCCTAAATTCGGTTACCTCAGACTCTTGGCTTGCAAAGTTTGAGTCTAAAATAGACGTACCCACGTCTGATGGATCTAAGGTGTTATTACAATTTAAGTTATCTCTACGGCAGTCGTTGAAATCTATGCTCATAGAAGGTAGCTCACGGCTAAAGTCTACTTCTTGTGCGTTAACTACGTTTGCGCCGAGGCCTGCATTAACCCAGCTGCCGTATGGCGCATCAGGTTTACTGGTGGCTTCTGAGTTATGTGCATCAAACATAAAGCTCAACTCTGAGTTAAAGTAGTACTCTACATTTAAGCCGATTGAGTCATTTTTATTTACTTGATTAAGCTCTTGAAACGCTAAGCCTAAGTCGCGAGTTTGTTGATCGCGGCGTTCTTCTCGGTAATAAATTGGGGTTTTTACAGTGTTGTCGTCAAAGGTGAGTGCGCTTTTGTAGTTATCCATCCATATTGATTGCTCAGCACGGGCTTCAAATAAATCTTGTTTAGAGTAGGTGTAATCAAGCGTAGCTGTTAAGTCATCAATAGGGCTATATTGCAGCGTTAATTGCGCGTTTGTACGCGTGCGTTCTCTGTCAGCTATGGTATAACGCAAATCTGATGGCATTGAATAAAGCTGGCCAATCTCTGGTGCGTTAGTAAGTACAATATCGTCAGCCGCTTGAGGAATAGTGCCGTCATATGCCGATGTATTCCACTGATTTACAAATGCGCCAGTTGATGAGCTATCGCGCTGTTGCATGCTTGCCGTTAACGATGCGCCAAATTTAGCTTCGCTGTCGGTCCAGCTAATAATACCCGAAAGCTCAGGTGTAATATCATCGCCTACGCGATTAGTTGTATCGTGAAGTGCTTTAACTCCAATACTTGAAACAAATCCAGGGTTGTCGAGCGGGCGGGCAGTATTAATATTAATTGTGGCGCCAATACCACCAGATGCAATACTCGCTTTACCTGTTTTATATACTTCTACCGATTTAACGCTATCAGACGCTAAATTAGCAAAGTCAAAAGCACGAGAGCTTGGTGTACCGCCTCCCGCTGGCAAAGAAGCTGCCGGCATAGTACGACCGTTAAGGGTTACCATATTGTAATCGGGGCCAAAGCCACGAACGGTCACTTTAGATCCTTCACCGTTTGAGCGATCAATCGACACACCGGTAATACGCTGTAGCGATTCGGCTAAATTGGTATCGGGGAACTTACCAATATCCTCTGCAGAAATGGCGTCTACCACACCTGCTGCGTCGCGTTTTAAACGAGTTGATTCTTTAATACTGCTTTTAAAGCCAGTGACCTGAATTACTTCAACGTCTTGGTTTGCTTCTTCTTGTGCAAGCAACTCTAAAGATACAGATGCGCTTAAAATCAGAGATATGCTGGTCGCTATCTTTGTTTTTCTTACAATATGGTTAGCCATTCGGTTTCCCTCGTACTTTTATCATTATTATTAACAGCCAGTATGGAACTGTTTTTGTGTAATTAACAACATTGTCAAATGTGTGGAAGCGCTTCCAGAAAAGGCAATTAAAAATCGCCTGTGTGGAAGCGCTTCCAGAAATGCTAGTTTAATTTTTAAATAGGGTCAACCAAAGTTTTAACAAAATGAGAATAAATTGTTTTTAAAATGTACCCTAATTAAATTAACGTTATAATTTACAGTTGGTTATAAATATTATGCTGAAGTGGCTTTGTTATACCGACTCCATTAAGTATGTGTTCTAAATTTTACGCCGAAAAAACAATTCAGTTCTAGGCGTAAATTGATGTAAATGGTTGTTCCCTTTACGAAATTTAAAACAAAGAAATGGGTTGTTTTAGCAAGTAAAATAGATCAGCTATTTATTGGAGTTGGTATTACATCGTTTTAGTCTATAAAGCTGGATTATTAGTTGATTGAGTTATTAACTGCATTAAAAGTAAAGGGGAAGGGTGTACAGGGCTAAGTTAGTTTTATAACCATACATAGCGTAAAGGCCGTTTGTCACATACCTAACATACTGCATCGTTTACTGATTATACTTAACCTTAACATTGGATAATAAATCTATCTCGAACAGCTATTTTCAGCGCTAGTTGCGTTAAATTTACTTGCAATAGGCCAGCTATTGGCGCGCAAATTCGCCTTATTTTCATTGAAAATCTTGGAGCAGCAATGATCAAACCTTACTTATATTTAGCAGCAACTAGTTTAATGTTTACCTCGTTTAGTAGTGTAAACGCCGAGCAATGTAGTGATGTGAGTTTGCAAGTTTTAGGCTCCGGCGGGCCTGAACTTAATGATGGCCGAGCGTCTACTAGTTACCTTATTTGGCATAACCACAAAGCTAGAGTGTTAGTTGATGTTGGTTCTGGGGCAAGTGTTGGCTTTGATAAAGCAGGTGCAAAATTTAGCGATATCGATGCTATTTTATTAAGCCATTTACATAGTGACCATGCAGGTGATTTACCTAGCTTTATAAAAGGTAGTTATTTTACCCAACGCGGCAAAACCCTTGCTATATATGGCCCGAAAGGCAATCACATTATGGCATCAACGAATGAGTACACACAAAATCTACTAGGCGATAAAGGCGCATTTAGATACTTAAGTGATTACATTAATGGCAATGAAAGTTACACCCTTGATATTCGCTCTGTAAAATCCAGTAAAGAGCAGCCATTTAACCACTCCTTACAAAACGACTTAGTGGTTAAAGCATTAACAGTAAATCACGGACCAATACCGGCTTTGGCATGGCGCGTAAATATTGCGGGTTGTGAACTTGTGTTTTCTGGTGATATGACTAACAAGTTAGGCACATTTACTGAATTTGCCAAAAATGCTGATGTGGTAGTGATGCACAATGCCATTGATGAAAACTCATCAAGTGGGGCTAAAAATTTACACATTACACCAAGCGCAATTACAGCCGTTTTAAAAGTAGTTGAACCCCGTATTACTGTCATTTCGCATTTTATGAATCGATCATTAAAAAATCAGCAACGTTTTAATAAATCGTTAAATAAAGCATTAAAAAGTAAAGTAATTTTTGCAGAAGATGGTCTACTTATAGATTTATAGCGGTTATATGAATTAGGGTATTGCGAGCACTTTAGTTTATCGCTATGTTAAAGACTGATTTTTTACATGGACTTTCTTATGCGCATATCTTTTTTAGCGAGTTTTTACTCTTTTGTGCTTATATCTTTGTTTGGTTGCGATAACCAAACCTCTTCGCATAACAAAGCACAACTTGATCATATAATAAAACCTTCTTCAAACTCACAATCAAAAAGCCCAGCTGCAAAAGTTAACGAACCAGCAATTGTTTTAGGCTTACTTGCTACTCATTGCAAAAGCAACGAAACGGCTTACATAAACGCTAAAATGCAAAAAGTATTGCGAAGTCCAAGCAAAGATAAAGCGTACGCCTTAGAGCCAACCGAAAATGTACTTTCTGTTTGTCTTGCTAAAGATGGCTCTTCACTGAGCTATCGTTTTGGGCGAATTGACGACATAGGACTTGAAAAACAAGCGAGTACAGATGCTCCTTTTGGCAGCTATTATCGTCAAGTTGGTCGAATTGGAGAAAGTATTTTGTTTTTTAATAATGGGCCGTACCATTATTACATTATAAACTCTGGCGGCATGGGTAGTGGTGTATCGGTTAATGTATTTAAAGACGAGGCACTAATAGCGGAGCTATTTTCAGGAAACGAACCCTATAACGATTTTATAGTGGCCACAGATTTATCATTACCAAAAAACCTAGTTAAAGAACTACAGCCTTTTAATCAGCAAATGCAATAAATTATGAGCCCCGAGCAACAACGTATTATTGAACAAGGCGAATGGTTTAAAAACCGCAGCCCTTATTTAAAAAGTTTTTTACTTACGCAAGGTAAAACACTGTCGCTTAATGCTCAGCAGTCTTTGTTTTTACGCGGCGATCAACACGATGGGCTGTATGCCGTTCTCTCTGGAGTAGTTAGAGTGAGTGGCGTAAGTAGTGAGGGTAAAGAAGCTGTGCTTAGCTTTATCGATTCGTCACTTTGGTTTGGTGAATTAACATTATTTGATGGCGGCTTACGTACTCACGACGTACACGCACAAACAAATGTAACGTTATTTTTTGTACCACAGCGCTGCCTTGGGCAACTTTTAAATGAGCAACCCAAATATTGGCAAGATTTTGGGCTATTACTAGCGCAAAAGCTGCGAGTAATGTTTAGCTCTATGGAAGATCATGCCTTGTTAACTGCCGAGCAAAAAGTGTGTAAACGGCTTTTAATGCTAAGTGAGCATAGCGACGTTAACAAAGCACTCGTTTTGTCTCAGCAACAACTTGCCGACATGAGCTACCTAACACGTCAAACTATTAATCAAATTTTGCAGCACTTAGTAAGCCTTAAAGCGATAAGTTTAGGCTATCAGCGCATTACTATTTTAGATAAGCAAAAGCTGAAAGTGCTCGCTACACAAACGTAGCTATTAGCTATTTTTTAAAAGGTTTTTACAAAGCTCCCTAGAAGCATGTGTTTATTAGAGTTTGTTTAATTTTATAAATGTCGGGTATATGACATTGTTGCCAAGTTAACTTTTGCTAAAATTAGCTTTGCAAATAAAAAAAGGACAACATAATGAAAACCCTTCAACAACAACTAGGTACCTATGGTTTGTACCACCGCTCTAAACGTAATGTGCTCACTCACTTTTTTGGTATACCGCTTATTGTATTTGCAGCGCTGTGTTTACTGGCACGTATTCAAATTCCACTCGGTAGTGTAGTTATAGATGGCGCACAGCTGTTTGTACTTGCCTCTGTTGTTTACTATTTTATGCTGAGCTTTTCGCTTGGGTTTATTATGGGCGTGTTATTTACACTATTACTGGTTGCCGCGCAGCCTATAGCAGCTATGGCTTTTTGGCCTTGGTTAAGTATTGGTGTGGGCGTGTTTGTATTTGGTTGGGTGCTGCAGTTTATTGGCCATTACTATGAAGGGAAAAAACCGGCCTTTGTAGATGATTTAATCGGTTTAATTATTGGCCCGTTGTATGTAACTGTTGAGCTGCTATTTTTAATGGGTTTTTATAAAACCTTAGAAGGCGAAGTGAACGCAATAGCAGGTCCAACAAAAGCGTAATATCAAGCGACTTAAATATTTAGTCGTTCTAGCGTGCTAAATAAAGCGTTAACCTCTTTATAAATAAGTAATAACTTAACACGCCCTCGCACCTGACAATATAAAAGGCTGAACACATGGACTATAAAAATAAAACAGTGTGGATCACAGGCGCATCATCAGGTATTGGCAAGGAGCTCGCAATACAGTTTGCAGCACTGGGTGCCAACGTTATTTTATCAGCTAGAAGCGTTGATAAACTTAACGAACTAAAGCAAAGTTTACACGGCGATGGGCACATTATTGTGCCTCTTGATTTGTCAGCACCTGAGGCTGTTTTGGCTCAGGTTACTGATTTACTCGATACATTACCTGCTATCGATATTTTAATTAATAACGGTGGGGTATCGCAGCGCAGCTTATTTTTAGAAAACGAATTTAATGTTTACCGCCAGTTGATGGAAGTTAACTATTTTGGCCTCATTGCACTCACTAAAGCGGTAGCGCCCACTATGGTTGCAAGGCGCAGCGGCTCGATAGTTTCAATTAGTAGCGTTGCGGGTAAAGTAGGCTCTAAATTTAGAAGTGGCTATTCAGGCTCAAAATATGCGGTAGTGGGTTTTATGGATTGCCTGCGTGCAGAGCTTGCGGAGCATAATATTCATTGCTTAACTATTTGCCCAGGCTCTATTAAAACAGCCATTGCACATAATTCGTTAAACGAGCAAGGAATAGCGCAAAACAAGCCCGAGCACTCAATAGAAAATGGTATGGATGTAAGCGTGGCCGCTAAAAAAATGATCCACGCAATTGATAATAAAAAAGACGAAGTTATTGTTGGCAAAGGCTTAAGTGGCTTAGCGCCTACAATTAAACGTTTTTTTCCTCGTTTGTTTAATCGATTAACCGCTAAAACAAACTATAGGTAGCATCGGACGATTTAGAGATATAAAATGCTGTAAATTTGTTCAGTTTAGACAAGGATTCTAAATGAAGTATTTATGGCTTAGCCTGTTTTTTATTGTATTAATTTGGTCTGGTATTAACCCGAAAGATCAGTTTACTTGGCTGCTAGAAGTTATCCCCGCAATCATAGGTTTAGTGCTTATGGCAAGCAGCTATAAGCATTTTAAACTCACCCCCATTTTATACACCTTTATTTTAGCGCATTGCATTGTGCTAATGGTTGGCGGCCATTATACCTACGCCGAAGTCCCTTGGTTTGATAACTTATTTGGCAGTGAGCGCAACAACTACGACAAAGTAGGGCATTTTTTTCAAGGGTTTGTACCTGCATTATTAGCGCGTGAAATATTACTACGTAAAAACGTAGTAAATGGTAAAGGCTGGCTAAATGTGTTTGTTGTATCAATATGTTTAGCGTTTAGTGCTTTTTACGAACTAATAGAGTGGTGGGTTGCAGTATTAAGCGATGAAAACGCAGAAGCATTTTTAGGTACACAAGGGTACGTATGGGATACTCAATCTGATATGGGAATTGCGTTACTTGGCGCTATTTGCTCGCTGGTAGTGCTTTCAAAAGTACACGATAAACAGCTAAAAAATGTTAAAGATTACTGATTCAAATTTTATTACTAAAAGGCTATAGATTATGGCTGTAAATACCCGAAATTTCACGATAAGCACAGATAAAAGCAAGCTTAACTTTAACGTTATTTATAACTTTATTGCTAATAGCTATTGGGCTAAAGGAATACCTAAAAGCGTGATGCAAAAAGCGATTGATAACTCAATGTGCTTTGGTGTTTACAGCGCACATAACGAGCAAGTTGGTTTTGCCCGCGTAGTGACCGATAACGCCACCTTTGCCTATTTAGCTGATGTATTTATTACCCCAGATTTGCAAGGTAATGGTTTGAGTAAGTTACTTGTTAAAACGATAGTAGAACATCCTGAGCTGCAAGGGCTCAGGCGCTTTTTATTAGCCACTTCTGATGCGCATGGCCTTTATGCACAATACGGGTTTAAACCGATAGATAACCCAGGGCTACTAATGCAAATAAACCCTGAGAATGTGTATGAGGGAAATACTCTAGAGGACTATTAAGCGGGGGGAATAGCACGTTCCCTTTTTATATATTGTTATAGAGAATCATCAGCTGACTTTTTATCTTTTTTAAAGCTATTGGGTGAAAGGCCTTCTTTAATTATTTTATCTAATTCAGCTCTTTTCTTTGAATCGTCGCCGTTCTCATTTTGATCCAGTTTTCTTTCTTCAGCTTTCGCTAGGTTTTTTAATGAAGGTTGAAACATTGACATTATTTCTATACTCACAATATATCTCCATGAATTAATAGCTGTTGTAATAATGACTATAGATATAAGGGAAATAATATAAATTACTCGACAAATTAAACAGCCACTCCAAATAAATAAAGCCAATCTAGGCTAGATTTACTTTTTAGATTAAGAATTTATCTTTTACTACTCGGTTACTTACTTTTCATCCATAAAATAATTCATTATCAGGCTTAAACCTAAATTACACTCATCGTAATAACTGCATGATGCAGTTGTGATTTATTACTGAGTAGTTTAAATTTTATGCCAATAGTTTTTCGCAGTTACTGATATTCGCTCGCCGCTTTCGCTTTAAGTTTTCACAATAACCTTCTTGTGAGGCTGGCCTGCCCACTGCGCCATGAAATACACGCGTAAATTGGGTTGTAAGCTTTAACCAGTTTTCGGGGGAAATATGAACTCTTTCGAGTAAGGGTAAGTGTGTACTTTCAATATAACCGCGTTTATCCTCTCGTATACAGCGCCCTGTTAATTCAACAAGTTCAAGGTACGATTTAAGCTCAAACGGGAGTCCTTTTGGCATTCTCTGACGTGGCATGCCTGCAAAGCGCAGTAGTTGTTTTGGTTGTTTGCCTTCTTTTGCGCATATTAAGCGTACTTGAGCGCTGGTATGGTCTGACTCTTCTGGCGTTTTAGCCATCTTGGCTCTAATGGGGTTTAAATCGACATACGCCATACAGGCGGCAAGTGCGGCTTCATCAAGTAAAGCTTGCGATTTGAATCTACCCTCCCAGAACCTCCCTGTGCAGTTATCTTCTTTATTTGCTCTGCGCGCAATGTCTTCATTTAACAACCGCATAAACCAGCTGAGACTTGATAGGCGCTCTCGGTATTTCTTTACTGTTTGATTAAAAAGGATAAGTTCAACTTTACTTAGCTTTTCACCTTGCACATACTTTTGCGTTAGCAATGTGCCTTTACAGAGTTTATGCCAGCGAATAATAATCGCTTTATCATTTAATCGATTCACTTTTTTATCATCAACATACAGCACTAAATGAGTGTGGTTACTCATAACGGCATAAGCACATACATCAATACAAAATACCTTAGCTAACTCAAGCAGTTTATCTTCAACCCAGCCTCTGCGGTGCTCGTAAGATTGACCTGTAAAGTGGTCTTCACCACATAAAAATGCACGGCGCACGCAACGAGAAATGCAGTGATAATATTTTGTATCAACCAAACTTACTTGACGCTTTCTTGCAATTGCCATGTGACACTCTGCTTGTTTTTTGCACTAAGCAAAGGCTAGCCTCTAACTTAGAAAAGTGCAAAATTTAAGATGGGTGTCTTGTTAATTTATGTGCCAGCCCGCGCAGCGGGCGACTTGATTTGTTTGTTATACGTTACCTTTGGCCTTAATAATAGCTGCCTGATGTAGTGGATTGATTGGAAGCTTTTTAAAAGGACTAATGTTAGAGCCACCCGTATTGCCAGCTGGAACTAAGCCAATAGCGGTTTTTGTTGCGGCACCCAATATACGTATAATTTGGCCGGTTCCTTCCTTAATGTCTCTCTGACGAATAGCCCAGAGAAACATAAGGAAGTGTACCTTTACATGCCACCAAGTAGACTCCTGCCCTAAGACATGCGCATTTTCTAAGTGATGGAAAGATTCTGACGGGTTATCGGCTACTTTCAGTTTTTTAGCTAATGCTAATTCCGCTTCAACATCTGCGGCGATATTTTTAGAGAACTTGCTATTCATATTACCATCCTATCCTTGACGTATAACGCCCCACTAAGGGGCTTTTTATTAGTTTGCCAAAATGTGGAGCGAAGCGAAACCAGGCAAACTGTAAAAAGTCCCGCTTGAGTGGTTTGTTAGTTGCCGACTACACCAAACTTGTTTAGATAGTCATCTAAATTAGGTGATAAATCTATACGTTCAACGATGTTGTTACGTAAGAAGAACACAAGTTCTTGAGATGAATCTACATACTCTTTAAACACACCGTCATTTACTTCTAAAGCTAAACTTGGAAAGTTATTTAGCAACTCAGCCTCATTAAGCCCAATTAGTGTAATATTATTGAGTTGAACAGTGTTAGAGGTAAGAGAGATCTCCCATAACCTAAACTCTAAATCAGGATCGAAATATAACTTCAGTCCTTTTGATTTGAACTCCCAAGTTTCAGAACTAACACCGTCTTGTCCTAACTCATTTTCAACAGAATCAGGCGCACCAAATAGCATGTTCGCTTTTTCTTTGGAGTCACAAAATTCAATACTCTTCAATCCGATTAATGGCACAATATTCATAAGGCAACTAACTTCCCGCATAACGGGCAAATATATGTAGGCTAAAATACCAAGCGAAGCGCAGGGGGCCTACATATATTTGTCCCACGCGAGCGAAGCGAGTGTTTATGCGCTTGTTATGCGTACTTTAACCGTTGTTACGAACTACAGTTTGGTTGGTGATTCTTCGATTTATTTTTTGCTTCCAAGATAACTGCTTATCTGAAAGTTTACGCTTATTTTTAGTTTGCATTAGGAAGTTATACTCTTTTTCAAAGATATAACCTAGCTTATAAGCATGAATAATTAAGTCTTCGTTTGCGTTAGCTGAGTCGTTTTTGGCAATGCGTTTTAAGCCAGCAAATAAATTACCCGTATCAATTCCAATAAAGCGATTAACGCAAACATTACCAACGTAAGTTTTATTGCCATTTAATTGGTTTTCAATATAACAAAGCTCTTTAATATCTTGACCGCATGGGCAATTATCCCAATCGTCATTGATCTCAACACCAACTAGTTTCCATTCGTTTTTAGCAATATGAAAATCGGTAGCATTGGATTGTGGCAGGATATGCTCTTTTAATCTTTCGAAATTATGCTCCATGCTGTGATTCTCCTTTTGTACGCATAACACTTTAGTATTTATGCGACACGCAGTTTGTGTTGCATAATCGCTTGTTGGACTGAGACGCTACCTGCTCGGTGTGTTAGAGTTGGTGTTGTTTATGCTATGGGAATTTGCTTTTTAGAGGCTTTAGCTAAATCAGCTAATTTAATACGCTTACCTATTATAATTTAAGCTTTCCCTGCATTGCTCAGCGTTTATTATCTATTCATTAAACCGAATGTTTAACCGTTAAGCAAGGATATTTTTCGCTCGCACAGTCGCTATTAGCCTGAGCAATTAAGCAGGTTAACTTATTGATTTGATGCAGCAAGCAAGGCTGCTAACTCGTTCGCGCTACTTTATTTGTCGCCTCATCTAAATTCATCACACCAATAAACCGTAAAGTACCCGTCTTGCATGACTGGCAAGGCCAACGGGGTATTAATCGTTCTTGCTCTACCTTCGGCTTCACCGCTTTGCATGGGGTTGCTGATACTTGAGCCTTTATTAACCCTAACTTTCGCTTGCGACACGCATTAGCTAAAAAGCCATAGTGGCGAATGCGCATAAACCCTTTGGGCAATACATGTTGTAAGTAGCGCCGTAAAAATTCATCACAACTTAGCGTCATGACTTTATCGCGGTTGTTATCTGCATAATCGCGATATTTAAAGCTCACTGACTGCTCATTCGCTGACACTAAGCGCGATTCTGACATCACGCCTTTTCGTGTATAACGAGCAAGGTAACTAACTAGCTTTTCACTG
>NZ_PNCW01000075.1:0-6445 GCF_005886985.1 Pseudoalteromonas sp. S3178
TGCGGATTGAAATTTGTTCAATTTAGAGGCAATTAAATCGCGGCACAAGGTTTGTAATCTAGTGGGTTCGGTAACTGCTCCTGCGTTACCCTACTGACTTACATCCAGTAAGAATAAGTAAAAGCCGAGCAAAGCTTCCGCGTCTTGCTCACGCCCTAATATAACTAATTCATAAAATTCGTATTGGTTTGTTAAAAGTAATTTTAAAATTTAATAGTGTAATCCATATATACTCGATGATCGGCCCTGTCACCTTTAACACCATCAACACTGCCTGTTTTTTCGGTTGTGTAATCTAAAAACAACCAACGTAAGCTTAAGCCTTTTATTGCCTCAACTTTATAACGAGTATCTACAGCCCAGTATTTTTCATCTGCCGTACCACCGGCTTTTCCAAGGGCTGAATTTTCTGCATCACTACCGCTTGTGTAATAAAACTTAGTGGTTAAACCCGATGTAACGGCTTTTAAATTAATACCTATACGCGCCTGCCAGGTTACTTCGTTTTGGTTTGTTAAATCGGCACCAATTAATGAGCGTGTAGGAAATGGATTAGTACCGTGATCACCACTAAAGTTATCTTCTATCCATGCATCGCTTACCTTGGTAAACGCCGCACCCAATGTCCAAATATCTTTTTTCCAATTAGCATCTAAGTAGTAAGCAAATCCATCATTTTCACTTTGAGTTAAACCAGTAATTGCGTCAGATAAATCTTCATCATCTAAATCGCCTCCTTCTGCGCTGGTTACAAATAAATCACCATCGTCCTTTGAGGCAAACACACCACTCGAAAGCGTTAATTTACTTTGCTCAAGTTTAATATCGTAACTGGCTGTTAAACCCATTTTACTTAGGTAGTCGTGAGAGTTTAAATATTCAGCGTCAATTTTAAGTGCATCTTTTTTGTAACTTGCGCCTACACCCCAAATTACACTTATAGCGCCCTTATCTGATTGGTCGGTTGAAAAGTCTTCCCATTTGTCATCGTGGCGGCGGCTCCATTTATCATAAGCGTAACCATATACTTTGCTATTACCCATTTTGTAATCTCCAAATACACCTCTAAAGGTATTTGGGATAGCACGGCTGCCTGAACTTTTTAAAAGCATGCTTTTTGTTTTTTGCCCGCCTACTTTTATATGACCCTTATCGCCTAATTTAAAGTCGATAAAGTATTGGCCAAATTTAGAAAAGCTATCGTCTACACCGCCTTTTTCATCCCCTGCGGGTAAAATATTATTTTGCGCGCTGCCGGTTGAGTTGTAATTGAGCACGATATAGTTAGACACTCCAAAGCTAATTAAGTCATTAAAATAGCCCGACTGATAATTGAGCTCTATACCTTGTGCAAAGGTTGAATCGTCACTGGCGTCGTTATCGTAATCGCGGTCAAAATAAATTGATCTTAATTTAATGTTAAATTCGTCTTGCTCAGTAAGCCCATTAAAAGAAGCATACGAAGGAATTGAAACACAAGTTAACACTGCGCCTGTTATTGCGAATATTCTAGAAAACCGTTGAGCCATATTTATCTCCGCTACCTTGTTTTAATTACGGTTTTATATTGCTCTAAAGCAACTAATCTTTTACTTTTGCGCCAAACTAGCACCAAAATAACTATAGTTTCACTAATCAGACTAAACTATAGTTTACTTTGCCAAAAGTTAGACATTTCATAATGTTTTTTGCATAAACTATCTATACGCGCTAGCAGTTAGCAAATATAAAATTAGGCTCTACACTAATTGCTAAACGCAAGTAATCATAATCGCCGTATCCCAAAACATAAGAAAAAGCGCCTAAAATTACGGTCTTCGTGACTCATCTAATATAAGAAATATAATTTATAAATAACTTAATAGATATAAATTACTTACAGGAATAAAAGCAGCGCCAAGCTCCTATTAAATATATAGTTATTAATTACGAACAAAGTTGTATCCTATCTAAAAAGTGCTATATTTATCACGGTATTAAAATAGAAACACACCTACTGCGACTCATAGAAAAGGATTAATTAATGACTCAAGCACGGCCGGTTAATAAAGGGTTATTAATCTCATTGCTTCCTCACGTCATTTTATTAGTTGCGGGCATCATACTTACCTACTTTGCTCATATTAAACATCAAGAAGCTATAAACAATAAGATAAACAATGCACTTGAGAACCGCCTCTCCTCGCTTTCTACAGGTATTAACAGTAGGCTCGATTTGTATCAATATGGGTTATTTGGTTTAAAGGGCTTTGTACATGGTATAGGTGCAAATAACCTAAACTATCAAGCCATATCTAACTACTCTGGTAGTCGTAACTACGCTAAAGAATTCCCTGGGGCTAATGGTATTGGTTTTATAAAAAAAGTTGCCGTTGAGCAATTAAATCAATTTTTAACCGATGCAAAAAACGATAGACCCGATCAAACATTTAATTTAAATACACTCGTAGCAACTAGTGATGAGCATTTTATAATTCAATATATTTTTCCTGAGCAAAAAAATATACAAGCAATTGGGTTGGATATTGGATCAGAGAGTATGCGCAAACAAGCAGCACTCAATGCTGCCATAAATAATACAGCCCAATTAACGGCCCCACTGACTTTAGTACAAGCAGATAAACTCTCCCATCAAGGCTTTTTAATATTAGTGCCAATATATAAAACCATTACTATTTCTGATAATAAAAAACAGCGACTTAATGAGCTTTTAGGTTGGGCATATTCTCCGTTATTAATCGACAAAATTTTAGACTCACTTGCACATCTTGATGAAAATCAACTAACGATAAGTGATATAAATAACAATACTGAGACTGATTTTTTTAGTTACGGCATAAAAAGCGAAACTAACCATTATCAATTAACTAAAATAATAAAATTAATGGGTAGAACGTGGAAAATTACCATTAATGCCTCAGATGCCTTTATTTATAATCTTCATCTTCCTAATCGGTATCAAGCCATTGTTAATGGCTCTTTTGCCACTATTGGCTGTATGTTTATCGCTTTTTTAATGCAATTGTTTATTTTTAGAAGAAGCCAAAGGATTAAAAGAAAAGCGCTTCAGGCTAAAAAAAATAAGCTCGCATTACAGCAAGCCAATTTAAAACTAGAAAGCGAAGTTAAACAACGTACGCAAGAAATAGCCGATATGAGTATGTTGCAGCGCAGTATTGTAAACAGCACTAGCTACTCAATTATTGCAACCGACTTACAAGGGGTTATTACTTTATTTAACCCTGCAGCGGAGAAATTATTAGGTTATAAAGCCGATGATATTATTAGCATTCAAAGTCCAAGTATCTTTCATTTAAAAGAAGAGGTTGTAAATAAAGCAACGTTACTCACTAAAGAGTTAAACCACCCTGTTACCCCTGGTATTGAAGTACTAACGATTAAAGCAACATCAACCACTCCAGATATTAACCAATGGACATACGTCACCCAAAATGGCCAACACATACAAGTTAATTTAAGCGTTACTTCTTTATTAAATAACGAAGGCGATACCGTTGGCTATTTAGGTATTGCGTATGATTTAACTGAGCAAATTGACCACGAGCAAGCGCTCGGTCACGCAAAAGAACTTGCTGAACAAGCATCGCAGGCTAAATCTGAATTTTTAGCAAACATGAGCCACGAAATACGAACCCCAATGAACGGTATACTTGGTACACTACAACTATTACAAGAACAACCGCTTAATGAAAAATCAAAAGAGTATTTAAAAAAATCACTGTATTCAACTCGAGCGCTTACCACCATTATTAATGATATTCTTGATTTTTCTAAAATTGAGGCAGGTAAATTATCTCTTGAGCATAAGCCTTTTGATTTATTTGAACTTATTCATCATTTAGAGTCTGATTTAGCCCTACAAGCACACGATAAAAACATATACTTTAAATTTGAAATTAATATTAAACATAAATTCTGGATTGGCGACCCTGTTAGATTAAGACAAATATTTTTAAATTTAATTTCCAACGCAATTAAGTTCACCTCACAAGGCGGTGTAACGATAAGCTTTAACTTAACGGATGAAAAAAGAATATGTTGCAAGGTCTCAGACACAGGTATAGGAATATCAGAGCAAGCAATTGAGCGCTTATTTAAGCGCTTTGAACAAGCAGAAAAATCAACCACTCGTGAATATGGTGGCACTGGCCTTGGTTTACCTATTACTAAATCGCTAATCAGTTTAATGCATGGCGAAATAAAAGTATTAAGCCAGTTAGGTTCTGGTAGCCAGTTTTACGTTTACCTACCTTTAGAGCAAGCTAAAGTAGACGAAAGCGAATTAAAAACAAGCAGTGCAGAATTTCCTGACTTATCAGAAAAAATTATTTTATTAGCAGAAGATAATAAAATAAACCAACTAGTAGCCTCAACCATGCTTGAACCTACTAAAGCAACAGTTGTAATAGCCAACAACGGCTTAGAAGCAATTGCCCTGTACAAGTCGCATAAGCCCGATATTATTTTTATGGATATTCAAATGCCTAAAATGGACGGACTTGAAGCGTGTAAACAAATTAAAGTACTTGATAGTGAGCAAGTTGTTATTGCATTAACTGCGAATGTGTTTACAGAACAAAAAGAAATATACAAACAATTATTTGATGGCTATGTGTCGAAGCCAATAGAAAAACATGAACTTATTGCCATTTTATCAACTCTTGATTTAGTCGATAGTTAATTTAGGCATTAAAAAACCCAGTTAATACATCTTGCGATATAAATAACTGGGTTCTAAGAATAATGGTGGAGAGAGAGGGATTCGAACCCTCGTTAGGGATTAACCTAAACACACTTTCCAGGCGTGCGCCTTCAGCCACTCAGCCATCTCTCCAAAGTGTTGCACTGCAACAGCGCGTTATAGTATGAAATAGGTTACACAGGTGCAAGGCATTTTTAAGTTTGCACCGTTAAATGCCTATTTATCAACCAGTAATTTATAAAAGACATAAAAAAACGGCTAAACCAATAGGCTTAGCCGTTTTTATACATTGGGATATTACTTAGCCATGTTTGCTGTAAAGTCCAACATGCGGTTAAGTGACTTAAGCGCGCCTTCACGTAAGTCCATATCTACAAATATTTCCTTACCTTTAGCATCGATTAAAGCTTCTTCAATCGCTTTTAAGCCATTCATTGCCATCCAAGGGCAATGAGCACAACTTTTACAAGAAGCGCCCTCACCGGCTGTTGGAGCTGCAAAAAACTCTTTCTCTGGACATAGCTGCTGCATTTTATAAAATATGCCCCGATCAGTGGCTACAATAAACTTTTTGTTGTCCATTGTCTGTGCAGCTTTAATTAATTGGCTTGTAGAACCTACGGCATCAGCCAGCGCTACAATTTCTGCCGGCGATTCTGGGTGAACCAACACACCCGCGTCTGGGTGTAGTGCTTTCATGTCTTTAAGTGCTTTTGTTTTAAACTCGTCATGTACGATACATGCGCCATTCCACATTAGCATATCGGCACCGGTATTTTTTTGAATATAGCTACCAAGGTGCTTATCTGGGCCCCAAATAATTTTTTCGCCCTGCTCATCAAGGTGCTCTACTATCTCAAGTGCACATGATGAGGTTACAATCCAATCTGCACGCGCTTTAACAGCCGTTGAGGTATTTGCATACACAACGACTTTACGATCAGGATGCTCGTCACAAAACGCTGAAAACTCGTCTATTGGGCAGCCAATATCTAACGAACATGTTGCTTCAAGCGTTGGCATAACGACGGTTTTATTTGGCGTTAAGATTTTAGCTGTTTCGCCCATAAACTTTACGCCCGCTACGATGATCATATCGGCATCGTGACGTGCACCAAAACGCGCCATTTCTAGCGAGTCGGCAACGCAGCCGCCGGTCTCTTCAGCAAGGGCTTGAATTTCTGGATCGGTATAATAATGCGCTACAAGTACTGCATTTTTATCTTTCAGTAATTGTTTAATACGCGCTTTATATTCGCCTTGCTCGTCTTGTGTTAACGGTGCTGGCTTAGGAGGGAAAATATAACCTTCAGGCATAATAGTTTGAGCTAGACTCATGTTCTCGACCACTTATCTACAGTGCATTAATTACGGCGAATTATACGAGAATATAAACATAAATAACAGCAAACTAGCGGGGCTGATTATAAAAAATAAAATGGGAATTTAAAAAAGAATATAAAGGAAAGTATTAGAGAGTGGTGGGTCATGATGGATTCGAACCATCGACCAATTGATTAAAAGTCAACTGCTCTACCAACTGAGCTAATGACCCGCTCTAATATAAATTTGCTTTGAAAAAAGCTACGTAAATCCGTCGATTAAAACTACTCATAGAATGGTGGGTTATGATGGATTCGAACCATCGACCAATTGATTAAAAGTCAACTGCTCTACCAACTGAGCTAATAACCCGCTCTATGCACTTATTCAATTTAGAAT